>CANSLE010000320.1 GCA_947647645.1 uncultured Microbacterium sp. | reverse complement strand
TTGGTCGCCGCCTGCTGCACCTGGCCGCGCTCGTTGCGGACCTCGACCTCGCCCGCGTCGTTCGCAGCGGTGTACTGGAGTCGCTGCGCCTCGACCGCGGGCGCGGTCTGCAGCCCCTTGGCCTCGACATCCCCGTCGCCCGTCTGACGGACGTCGACCTCGAGGTTGTAGAGGAAGCCGACAGACTCCTCCTTGATCTGGCCCATCATCGACTGGAACATCTGGTAGCCCTCGCGCTGATACTCGATCAGCGGATCACGCTGCGCCATCGCGCGCAGGCCGATGCCGTCCTTGAGGTAGTCCATCTCGTACAGGTGGTCGCGCCAGCGACGGTCGAGCACCTGGAGCACCACGCGCCGCTCGAGCTCGCGCATCGCGGGCGCGCCCAGCTTCTCCTCACGCGCCGCATAGGCGATCTTGGCGTCGGAGAGGATCTCGCGCTTGAGGACCTCCGGCGTCACGCGACCCTTGCTCCCGCTCTCTGCCACGACCTCGTCGATGGTGACGGAGACCGGGTACAGGGTCTTCAGCTCGGTCCAGAGGGCGTCGAAGTCCCAGCTCTCGTTGTGACCGTTGCCGGTGTGGTCGTCGATGATCGCGCCGATCGCGTCTTCGATGAAGTGGTGGACGCGGTCGGAGAGGTCGTCCCCCTCGAGCATCTGACGGCGGTCGGCGTAGATGGCCTCGCGCTGACGGTTGAGGACGTCGTCGTACTTGAGGACGTTCTTGCGGATCTCGGCGTTGCGCGCCTCGACCTGCGACTGCGCACTCTTGATGGCGCGCGACACCATGGTGGACTCGATGGCGACGTCGTCGGGGAAGTTCGTGCGGGCGAGGATCGCCTCGGCGGCTCCCGACTGGAACAGCCGCATGAGGTCGTCTGTCAGCGACAGGTAGAAGCGGCTCTCGCCGGGGTCGCCCTGTCGACCCGAACGTCCGCGCAGCTGGTTGTCGATGCGGCGCGACTCGTGGCGCTCGGTCCCCAACACGTAGAGACCACCGGCCTCGACGACCTTCGTCGCCTCTTCGGCGACGATGTCCCGCATGGCGGTGTAGGTCTCGTTCCAGGCGACGTCGTACTCGTCGGGCGTCTCGACGGGGTCGAGCCCCTTCGCCTTGACCTCCTGCACGGCGAGGAACTCGGCGTTGCCACCGAGCATGATGTCGGTGCCGCGGCCGGCCATGTTCGTCGCGACCGTCACCGCGCCGAGGCGACCGGCCCGGGCGACGATCTCCGCCTCGCGCGCGTGGTTCTTGGCGTTCAGGACCTCGTGCTTGATCCCCTTCTTGGCGAGCAGCCGCGAGAGGTACTCGCTCTTCTCGACGCTCACCGTGCCGACGAGCACCGGCTGCCCGTTCTCGTGGCGACGCGCGATGTCCTCGACGACCTGGGCGAACTTGGCCTGCTCGTTCTTGTAGACGAGGTCGGGCTGGTCCTTGCGGATCATCGGCTTGTTCGTCGGGATCGGGACGACGCCGAGCTTGTAGGTCGACATGAACTCGGCCGCCTCGGTCTCGGCGGTACCGGTCATGCCGGCGAGCTTCTCGTAGAGGCGGAAGTAGTTCTGGAGCGTGACCGTCGCGAGGGTCTGGTTCTCCGCCTTGACCGGGACGCTCTCCTTCGCCTCGATCGCCTGGTGGATGCCCTCGTTGTAGCGGCGTCCGACGAGGATGCGGCCGGTGTGCTCATCGACGATCATCACCTCGTCGTTCATGACGACGTAGTCGGTGTCGCGCTTGAACAGCGCGAGCGCCTTGATCGAGTTGTTGAGGAAGGAGATCAGCGGAGTGTTCGCCGACTCGTACAGGTTGTCGATACCGAGATAGTCCTCGACCTTCTCGATGCCGGGCTCGAGCACGCCGATCGTGCGCTTCTTCTCATCGACCTCGTAGTCGACGCCCGCCTCGAGCGTCTTCGCGATCTTCGCGAACTCGACGAACCAGCGGTTGGCCTCCCCCGACGAAGGCCCCGAGATGATGAGCGGCGTGCGGGCCTCGTCGATGAGGATCGAGTCGACCTCGTCGACGATCGCGAAGAAGTGGCCGCGCTGAACGAGGTCCTGCTGCTGCCAGGCCATGTTGTCGCGGAGGTAGTCGAAGCCGAACTCGTTGTTCGTCCCGTAGGTGATGTCGGCGGTGTACTGCTCGCGACGCACCTCGGGGGTCTGGCCCGCGATGATCGTTCCCGTCGTCATGCCGAGAGCGCGGTAGACACGCCCCATGAGCTCGGACTGGTAAGAGGCGAGGAAGTCGTTGACGGTGATGACGTGCACGCCCTTGCCGGCGATGGCGTTGAGATACACGGCGAACGTCGCGGTCAACGTCTTGCCCTCACCGGTCTTCATCTCGGCGATGTTGCCGAGGTGGAGAGCCGCTCCACCCATGATCTGCACGTCGTACGGACGCTGGCCGAGCGTGCGTTTGGCCGCTTCGCGGACGGCGGCGAAGGCCTCGGGCATGAGCTTGTCGAGGCTCTCGCCGGCCTCGTGTCGAGCCCGCAGCTCGGCGGTCTCGCCTCGCAGCTCCTCGTCGGTGAGCTGTGCGTAGTCCTCTTCGAGTGCGCCCACCGCCTTCACGACCTGCTGAAGCCGCCGCAGGATGCGTCCTTCGCCGGCGCGGAGCAGTTTCTCGAGAGGGTTGGCCACGGAGCATCTCCATCTATCGGGTGCGGGGCGACGCCTGGCGACGCCCGGCCGCGCACGAAGGCCCGGCATACGGGGCCATGTTACCTGGCTGTGACTTTCCTTTCCTGCGTGAGACCTCGAAAACACCCGCATAGGATCGTGACATGGCGGGATTCTGGGGCGCACGCAAGCAGGAGCGGGAACAACGTGCTGCGGAGGACGCCGAGCTCGGGCGCCGCGCCGACGCGGCCCTCGTATCGATCGACGAGCGACTGCGGACGGCGGAGGACGAACTCGTCTTCGCCGAGATCGAATTGGGCCACGACGCGACGAGCGGGCTGCGCGACGCCCTCACGGCGGTGCGCACGCACCTGCGCGAGGCGTTCCAGCTCAATCAGCTCAACCATGACCACATCCCCGACACCCCCGAAGAGCTGCGCACCCGCAACGCGCGCATCATCCAGCTGTGCGACTGGGCCGAGGACCTGCTCGACGACAGGCTGCAGGCGCTCGCCG
>CANSLE010000319.1 GCA_947647645.1 uncultured Microbacterium sp. | reverse complement strand
GGGGCGACCGTGCTCCGCGCCGAGCTCGTGCTCGACGGCCCGCGCGACCTCGTCCTCGACCTCACCGCGCTCGGCACCGGCCTGGTCTGGGTCGGCGACACCTGCCTCGGGCGGTTCTGGCAGACCGGACCTCAGCACTCGCTGTTCGTGCCGGCACCGCTGACCCGTGCCGGACAGAATGTGATCACGGTGCTCGACCTCGAGCCGACCGGAGCCGACGCCCTGGCGTTCAGCGATCGTCTGCTGCTCGGACCCGTCGAGTGGTGAGCCTCGCCCACATCCCGCGACCCGAAGGAGTCCCGTCGTGACGACACGTCTGCACGCATCCGATATCGTCGGCGAGGCCGACCCCCGTCTCTACGGCGGCTTCGTCGAGCACCTCGGCCGGCACATCTACGACGGCATCCATGAGCCGGCGCACCCGAGCGCCGACGAAGAGGGCTTCCGTACCGACGTGATCGCGCTCGTGCAGGAGCTCGGCGTGACCACCATCCGCTACCCCGGTGGCAATTTCGTCTCCGGGTACCGGTGGGAAGACGGCATCGGCCCGCGCGAGAGCCGGCCGCGCCGGCTCGACCTCGCCTGGCGGTCGACGGAGACCAATCAGGTCGGCCTCCATGAGTTCTCGTCGTGGCTCGAGAAGGTCGGCGGCGAGTTGATGCTCGCCGTCAACCTCGGCACGCGTGACGTCGCCGAGGCTCTCGATCTGCTGGAGTACGCCAACGTCGCCGCCGACACCGCCTGGACCCGCGAGCGCGCCGCCAACGGGCGCGCCACGCCGTTCGACGTGCGCATGTGGTGCCTCGGCAACGAGATGGACGGCCCGTGGCAGCTCGGGCACCGAGACGCCGAGGACTACGGCAAGCTCGCCTCGCGGGCCGCCAAGGCCATGCGCATGCTCGACCCGACCATCGAGCTCGTCGCGTGCGGATCGTCGGGTCGCGACATGCCGACCTTCGGCGCATGGGAGCGCGAGGTGCTGCGGCACACCTTCGACGACGTCGACTTCATCTCGTGCCATGCCTACTACCAGGAGCGGAACGGTCAGGCGCAGGAGTTCCTCGTCTCGGCCGTCGACACGGACCTGTTCGTCCGTGAGGTCGTCGCGGCCGCCGACGAGGTGGCGATGGAGCGCGGCTCGGACAAGCGCATCATGCTCTCGTTCGACGAGTGGAACGTCTGGTACCAGTTCGCCGACGACGGCACCAAGGCGGGCGACCTCGTCCCCGACGGCTGGCCGGTCGCGCCGCGCCTGCTCGAGGACCAGTACAACGTGATGGATGCCGTGGTCGTCGGCGACCTGCTGATCACGCTGCTGCAGCACGCCGACCGCGTGCGCTCCGCGTCGCTGGCGCAGCTCGTGAACGTCATCGCGCCGATCATGACCGAGCCGGGCGGTCCCGCCTGGCGGCAGACGACGTTCTACCCGTTCTCGCTGACCTCCCGCCTCGGTCGCGGCACGGTGCGTGCGCTCGCGATCGACGGTGCGCCGCGCGTGCGGAGCGCGCGGTTCGGCGACGTCTCCGCCGTCAACGCGGTCGCGACGACCGACGACGCCGGCACGAGCGTCTTCCTCGTGAACCGCTCGCTGTCGGATGCCGCGGACCTGTCGATCGATCTGCACGCGCTGGGGGCGGCATCCGCGGCCGTGGTCGAGGCGTGGATCGTCACCGACACCGACCACCGCGCCGCGAACACGCTTGCCGATCCGGAGCGGGTCGCGCCGCAGGCCCTCGTGGTCGCTCGCGAGGGCGACCTGCTACGCGTCGCACTGCCGCCCGTGTCGTGGGCCGTGGTGCGCGTGCGCTGAGAACCCCGCTTCCCGGCGAGAAACCACCTTCCGCGCGAGAAACCGCGCGTGGAGGTGTTTCTCGCGCAGGACGTGGTTTCTCGCGGGGAGGGGCGCTCAGCCTGCGTTGCGGCGCGCCTCCCAGCCGGTGCGCACCATCTCGTCGACGGTGTAGCGGTTGGTCCAGTCGAGGTCGCGCGCGGCCAGCTCGCCGGTGGCGACGATGCGGTCGGGGTCGCCGGGGCGGCGGGGGCCGATCCTCGGTGTGAAGTCGATGCCGGTCACGCGGGCCATGGCATCCATGATCTCGCGCACGCTCAGGCCGTTCTGGGAGCCGAGGTTGTAGGCGGCTTCGATGGGCTCGCCCGCCTCGAGGCGCTGCGCGGCCACGACGTGGGCCGCCGCGATGTCGCCGACGTGGACGTAGTCGCGGACGTTCGTGCCGTCGGGGGTGTCGTAGTCGTCGCCGTTGATCTGCGGGGCCTCACCCGCGAGCAGCTTCTCGAACACGATCGGGAAGAGGTTGTGCGGGCTGGTGTCGTAGACGGAGGGGTCGGCCGAGCCGACGACGTTGAAGTACCGCAGCGACGTGTGGCGCAGCGGGTGCGCATCGGATGCCGTCGCCACGCCCTGGTCGCGCAGCAGCCATTCGCCGATGAGCTTCGACTCGCCGTAGGGAGAGGCCGGGCGCTTGGGCAGATCCTCGGTCACGAGCGGCACGTCGGGGGTGCCGTAGACCGCGGCCGACGACGAGAAGACGATGTTGTGCACACCGGCATCCGCCATGGCCGCCAGCACCACGCGCGTGCCCTCGACGTTCTGCTCGTACGTGTGCAGGGGGCGCTGCACCGAGACGCCCGCGTACTTGAAGCCGGCGACGTGGATGACCCCGGTCACACCGTGCTCACGCAGGGCTGCGACGAGCAGGTCGCGGTCGAGGATCGTTCCCTGGACGAACGGGACGCCCGCGGCGACGAACGACGCGTGGCCGCTCGAGAGGTCGTCCACGACGACCGGGGCGATGCCCGCCGTCTGCAGGGAGCGCACCACGTGCGCACCGATGTATCCCGCTCCGCCGGTCACAAGCCACGTCATGAGTCCATCCTGCCCGATCCGGGGGACCGCCCGTGACGCGGTCGTGGACGTGACGTGTTCGAGTTCGTGCAGGTCATCGCGGTCGAACGCGACCGCTCGGCATCATCGTGACGTGGACCCGTTGCGGCGCGTAGCATCGCGGCCATGACGCGCGTGGTCCTGGCCCCCGACAGCTTCAAGGGGTCGATCGGGGCCGGGGAGGCCGCGTCCGCCCTCGCGGCGGGGTGGCGCGGGAGCGACCGGACCGCGGAGATCGTGCTGCGACCGATGGCCGACGGG
>CANSLE010000318.1 GCA_947647645.1 uncultured Microbacterium sp. | reverse complement strand
CCCGCACGACTGGTTCGTGGCGCAGCTCGGCGGCGTGGTGTGCGGCGACTGCGCCCCGGCCGGTTCCGCGCGATTGCGTCCCGAGACCGGTGCGCTGCTGCGCGCGCTGATCGCGGGAGAATGGGATGTCGTGGATGCCGCGACGCACGCGGCTGCGGCGTCCGCGTCCGGTCTCGTCGCGGCCTACGCGCAGTGGCACCTCGAGCGCGGCATCCGATCCCTGTCCCACGTGGAGTCCCCCCGGTGAGCCCCAAGCCCTATACACACCGCGATGCGGTCCCGTACCGCCCCCTCGACTGGACCGGCATCCATCCGCCGCGCTTCCCGAAGGGCGGCGTGCCGAACCATGTCGCCATCGTCATGGACGGCAACGGCCGCTGGGCCAACCGGCGCGGACTCACCCGCATCGAGGGGCACCGCGCGGGCGAGGAGGTGCTGCTCGACGTGGTCGCCGGAGCGATCCAGGCGGGGGTGAAGCACCTCAGCGTCTACGCCTTCTCGACCGAGAACTGGGCCCGCTCGCCCGAGGAAGTCCGCTTCCTCATGGGCTACAACCGCGACGTCCTGCACCGCCGCCGCGACCAGTTGAACGAGTGGGGAGTGCGCATCCGCTGGGCTGGCCGCCGGCCGCGCCTGTGGGGCTCGGTCATCAAGGAGCTGCAGTTCGCCGAACAGCTGACGGCCGGCAACGACACGCTCACGCTCACGATGTGCATCAACTACGGCGGCCGTCACGAGATCGTCGACGCGATGCGGGCGATGGGCGAGCAGGTCGCCGCCGGCCGGTTGAAGCCGTCGGCGATCACGGAGAAGACCCTCCGCAAGCACCTCTACGTGCCCGACATGCCCGACGTCGACCTGTTCCTGCGCTCCAGCGGAGAGCAGCGCACGTCGAACTTCCTGCTGTGGGAGTCCGCGTACGCCGAGATGGTGTTCCTCGACACGCTGTGGCCCGACTTCTCGCGCCGCGATCTCTGGGGCGCGATCGAGCTGTACCTGGGCCGCAGCCGCCGCTTCGGCGGCGCCGTGGACGCACCGACCGCCGATCCCGCGGAATAGACCGCCACACAGAGAAGGTTGCATCGGGCATGACGGAGAAGATCACGATCGACGTGTGGAGCGACATCGCCTGCCCGTGGTGCTACATCGGCAAGCGCAACCTCGAGGCCGGCCTCGCCCAGACCACCGCAGACCCGGACGCCCCGCAGGTCGAGGTGACCTTCCACTCGTTCGAGCTCTCTCCCGACACGCCTGTCGACTTCGAGGGCGACGAGCTGGACTTCCTCGCCGGGCACAAGGGGATGCCGCGGGAGCGCGTTCGCGAGATGCTCGACCAGGTCACGGGTGTGGCCGCCGGGGCGGGGCTCGAGTACCGCTTCGACCTGCTGCAGCACACCAACACGGTGAAGGCCCATGAACTGCTGCACTTCGCCAAAGCGCAGGGCCGTCAGAACGAGATGGCCGAGCGCCTGATGTCCGCCTATTTCACCGAGGGCAAGCACGTCGGCCGTGTGGACGACCTCGTCGACCTCGCCGCGGAGGTGGGACTCGACGCCGACGAGGTGCGCGAGGCCCTCCAGACGGGCCGGCATCTCGCCGACGTCCGCGCTGACCAGGCGCAGGCGCAGGCCTACGGCATCCAGGGCGTGCCGTTCTTCGTGATCGACGGCACCTACGGTGTCAGCGGCGCGCAGCCGGCCGACGCGTTCGCGCAGATCGCACGCCAGGTCTGGTCGGAGAAGGGTCACGCCTCGACCACACCCTGAGGGCTCAGGCGGGAAGGCTCGCTTCGATCGCTGCGATGATCTCGGGCGCGTCCGGCTTGGTCTGCGGACGGAACCGGTGAACCTGTCCGGAGGGGGTCACGAGGAACTTCTCGAAGTTCCACATGACCGGGCCCTTCGCACCCTCGGCGTTCTTGGCCTTCTTCAGCGCCTTGTAGAGGGGCGCAGCGTGTGAGCCGTTGACCCGCACCTTGTCCATGATCGGGAAGCTGACGCCCCACGTGACGGCGCAGTACTCGAGGATCTCCTCCATCGAGCCCGGTTCCTGGCCCATGAACTGGTTGCAGGGAAAGCCGATCACCTGAAGGCCACGGTCGCCGTACGTGCGCTGCAGTTCCTCGAGCTGCTCGTACTGCGGTGTGAGTCCACACTTCGACGCGACGTTCACGATGAGGACGGCGCGCTCGCCGAACTCGGAGAGGGTGTGTTCGACGCCCGTCGCGTCGGCGTAGGGGATATCGCGGAGCTCCGCTGTCTGGGTGTCGGCCATGTTCTCCACGATACGGCCGCAGACCGCCGTCTCGACCGCGCGAGTCTGGGAGAATGGAGAGGATGTCCCTTTCCGTCTCCACCGGCGCCGCGCTGCGCATCGGCCCCATCGCGCTCGACGCTCCCGTCGTGCTCGCGCCGATGGCCGGCATCACCAACACGGCGTTCCGCCGGCTCTGCCGCGAGTACGGCGCGGGCCTCTACGTCTCCGAGATGATCACGACGCGCGCCCTCGTCGAGCGCAACGCGACCACGATGCGGCTGATCACGCACCACGAGTCGGAGACGCCGCGGTCGATCCAGCTCTACGGCGTCGACCCGGCCACGACCGAAGCGGCCGTCCGTCTGCTCGTCGAGGAGGACCGCGCCGACCACATCGACCTCAACTTCGGGTGCCCGGTGCCCAAGGTGACCCGCAAGGGCGGGGGAGCGGCGCTGCCCTGGAAGCTCGGCCTGTTCCGCGACATCGTCACGCGCGCCGCCCGCGCCGCCGGCGACGTGCCGCTCACGGTGAAGATGCGCAAGGGCATCGATTCGGATCATCTGACGTTCCTCGACGCGGGTCGTATCGCGGAGGATGCCGGGGTCGCTGCGGTGGCGCTGCACGCCCGAACGGCCGCCGAGTTCTATTCCGGCCAGGCCGACTGGTCCGCCATCGCCGCGCTCAAACAGGCCGTGACGAGCATCCCCGTGCTCGGCAACGGTGACATCTGGTCCGCGGAGGACGCCGTGCGCATGATGAGCGAGAGCGGTTGCGACGGCGTCGTCGTCGGTCGCGGCTGTCTCGGCCGGCCGTGGCTGTTCGGCGACCTCGCGCGCGGCCTCGGTGGACCGGGCGCCGCGGTCGGCGCACCCGTCGACGCGACGCTTGGTTTCGTCGCGGCCGCGTTCCGACGCCA
>CANSLE010000317.1 GCA_947647645.1 uncultured Microbacterium sp. | reverse complement strand
CGCCCGCCCCGCGCGGCGGGCCGCGGCTCGCGGAGGTCGCCGCCGGCATCGGCACGGCGATCGCCGAAGGCCTCGGGGTGACCGGGATGCTCGCCGTTGAGCTCTTCGAGACCACCGACGAACGTCTTCTCGTCAACGAGCTCGCGATGCGCCCGCACAACAGTGGACACTGGAGTCAGGACGGCGCTGTCACGGGCCAGTTCGAGCAGCATGTGCGGGCGGTGCTGGATCTGCCACTCGGGGACCCGCAGCCCCGGCAGCCATGGGCCGTGATGGTCAACATCCTGGGCGGACCCGCGCACGACACGCTCGAGAGCCGCTTTCCGGACGTGCTCGCGGCGCACCCCGCCGTCAAGGTGCACACCTACGGTAAGGCGCCGCGACCCGGCCGCAAGGTGGGCCACGTCAACGCCTTCGGCGACGAGGTGGATGCCGTCGTGTACGAGGCCCGGGCGGCGGCGGCGTTCTTCGCCGGCTGACGACGCGTGGCGTTCCGGGTTTCTTCCAGCGTGCCGTCCTAGCCTGGATGAGTGACCCGCGCTCTGCACTCCTCGGCATCCCCTCTCGTCGGCGTCGTGATGGGATCCGATTCCGACTGGCGTGTCATGAGCGACGCCTCCCAGGTGCTCAGCGAGTTCACCGTGCCGCACGAGGTCGAGATCGTCTCGGCGCACCGCACGCCCGACAAGCTGCTGCGCTACGGGCGTGAGGCGCGCGAGCGCGGGTTGAAGGTGATCATCGCCGGTGCCGGCGGCGCTGCGCACCTGCCTGGCATGCTCGCGTCGGTCACGGCGCTGCCCGTCATCGGTGTGCCGGTGCAGCTCGCGACCCTCGAGGGTCTCGACTCGCTTCTCAGCATCGTGCAGATGCCGGCCGGCATCCCCGTCGCAACCGTGTCGATCAACGGGGCAAAGAACGCGGGGCTTCTCGCCGCGCGCATCCTCGGTACCTCCGACGTGCGCCTCGCCGAGCGCGTCGAACAGTATGCGCGAGCACTCGAGGAGCAGGTCGAGGAGAAGAACCTGCGACTCAAGGGATCGCTGTGACGATCGCCGCACCGCCGCGTGCCTCGCACGATGCCGGCGAGGACGTGGTCGTGGGCGCGCAGCCCCTGCGCCGACCCGACACGCGCTCGTCGCGGCTCATGACGCGACGGGCGTGGTGGCTGCTGGCGCTGAACCTGCTCATCCCCGGGTCCGCCCAGGTGCTCGCGGGAAACCGTCGACTGGGCCGCGTGGGGCTGGCGGCGACAGCGCTCATGTGGGTCTTCGTGGTGCTCACCGCGGTCACGGCGCTCCTTTGGCCCACGGTCCTGTTCACCCTCGGGACCAACGGCGTCGCGCTGCTCGTCATCCAGCTCGTGCTCCTCGCGTACGCGGTGCTGTGGATCGTGCTGACGATCGACACTCTGCGCCTGATCCGGCTGGTCAACGTCCGCGCCGGGGCGCGGCCGATCGTCGCCGTGCTCGCGATCCTGGGTCTGGTGGTCGGCAGCGGAGGAGCGGTCTACGCCGCCCAGCAGCTCATCGCCCCCGCGCGCGAGGCGATCGCGTCGATCTTCACGAACAACGCGCCGCCCGTGCCGCCGTCCAACGGGTACTACAACTTCCTGCTCCTGGGCGCCGACAGCGGGCTCGGACGCGACTCGATGCGGTTCGACAGCATCTCGGTCGTCTCGGTCAACGCCGACACCGGAGCCGTGCACATCATCGGCATCCCGCGCGACCTCGCGTACGCGCCCTTCGCGGACGGGCCCATGCGCGACCGCTACCCGGACGGCTTCGAGGGGCACCCCTCCGCGTCGTGCGGCTGGGGACCGGGCATCAACCAGCTCATGAACGCCGTCGAGATCTGCCAGCCCGATCAAGGCAAGCAGATCTATCCGGATGCCGCCGCGAAGAGCTCCACGCCGGCGATCGAGGCGACGAAGGATGCCGCGGAGGGCATTCTCGGCATCCAGATCCCCTACTACGTGTTCGTGGACATGAAGGGCTTCGCGGACATCGTCGACGCGCTCGGCGGGGTCGACATCACGGTGCAGGAGCGTCTGCCCAAGGGGGGTGGGCCCACCTACGAGGGGGAGCCCGCCGCCGATTGGGCGATCGGCTGGATCGAGGCCGGCCCCCAGCACATGGACGGCGACACCGCGCAGTGGTACGCCCGCTCGCGCTACACGACGAGCGACTGGGACCGCATGCGCCGCCAGCGCGAGCTGCAGCAGGCGATCCTCGCGCAGGCGAGCCCCGCCAACGTGTTGAGCCGCTTCCAGGCGGTGGCCGCCGCGGGGTCGGATCTCGTGAAGACCGACATCCCCGACTCGATGCTCGGCTACCTCGTGCAGCTCGGAGTGAAGGCCAAGGAGCAACCGGTCCAGACGCTCGAGCTGACGCCGAAGGGCGCCGGGATCGACACCGATGAGCCGAACGCGGAGCAGTACGCGCATGTGCGCGACCTGATCCAGCAGATGCTCTACCCGCCGTCGCCGACCCCCACACCGGAGGGCTGAGCCGTGACCGCGACCCTGCGCCTCGTGCTCGACCAGGTCGTCGCGCCGACGGATGCCGATCTCGCCACCGCGTCGCGCGAGTTGACGCGTGCTCTCATTGCGACCGCGCCGGCGGGATGCGACGTGGCCGCGATCGTGCCGGCCGGCCCCGATGCCGTGTCGGCGCTGGAGAGCGCCGTCCCCGGGCTCGCCGACGTCACCCGGGCGACGCTCGCCCGCCGTGAGCTCGCCGCGTCGTGGCAGTTGGGGATCGCGCCGGGCGTCGGCGGCGGCATGATCCACTCGCCCACGTGCCTCGCGCCGCTGGTCAAGCACGATCGCGCGCACGACAACGATCAGACGGTCGTGACCATGTGGGACCTCGCCGCCTGGGAGCGACCGGGCGAGATGTCGCGCACGGCTGTGACGTGGCACCGGGCGATGCTCAAGCGTGCCGTGAAGCACGCGGATGCCGTCGTCGTCCCCACCCACGCGATGGCCGAGCGGCTGGGGGAGATCGCGAAGCTGGGCGACCGCATCCGGGTCATCGCCGGTGCCGCGCCGGCGCGCTTCGCCGTGCCGACGGACGAGGTCGGGCGACGTCGGGCACTCGGGCTTCCGGAGGGCTTCCTCGTCGTGTCCGGCTCGTCCGCGGCATCCGCCGGTCTTGCCGCCGCCTTCGCGGCGATCGCGAC
>CANSLE010000316.1 GCA_947647645.1 uncultured Microbacterium sp. | reverse complement strand
GGTCTGCGACGTGGATCGACCACCCCACGAGGTTCACGAGGTAGCCGCGCTCGCCGCGGGCGTCGCGGACGCGCACACGGCCCTTCATCCGGTATGCACCCCGCGGGGGCCGCTCCAGCAGGTCGACGAGCGCCGTGGGTGACACCGGAGCGGGCAGCGCGATCGACGCCGATCGCGCATGCTCGTGGGCGCCGTGGCCATGCCCGTGGGTGTGCGCCTCCTCGCGCAGCAGTCGCGCGATCGGCAGCTGATCGGCCGGGTCGTCCTCGTCGGCCACATCGAACACGAGAGCAGGGTCGATGCGGCCCGCCGACGCCGTGACGATCTGCACACGTGGGTTGCGGCTGCGCACCCGCGCGGCGATGCGACCCACCGTGGCCGCGCGGGCGTCGGGCGGCAGCAGGTCGCTCTTGCCGATCACGACGAGGGTCGGCACGCGATAGCGGGGCGGCGGGTCGTCGCGCGTGTCGATCGTCTCGAAATGGTGGACGGCGTCGATCACCTCGACCATGCCGCCCGCTCGCACGCGGTCCACCCCGCTGAAACGGATGAGCCGCGCGAGGGCAGCGGGCTCGGCCACCCCGCTCGCCTCGACCACGATGGCATCGAGGCGCAGGCGCGGATCCGCGAGCCGCTCCAGCGCCTCGTCGAGGCCCCCGGCATCGGGCAGGCAGCAGATGCAGCCGCCGGAGATCGCCGCCGCTTCGTCGACCTGCCCGGTGACCAGCCCGGCGTCGACATTGAGCGCGCCGAAGTCGTTGACGATCACGCCGAGGCGCGCTCCGGGGGTCCGCAGCAGATGGTTGACGAGGCTGGTCTTGCCGGCCCCGAGATGGCCCGTCACGGCGACGACCGGCACCCGGGATGCCGCGTCCGCACGACCTCGCGCCGGGCTGCTGTCCTGCGGCATCCGACCTCCTCGCCACCCACTCTATCGAGAATCGTTATCGATAGATCGGGCGCGGGAGCGGTCAGACCCAGCCCTGCATCCAGTTGTGCAGACGATAGAAGTCGTACGGGACCTGCGTCCCCGACCACAGGGGGTACCAGAAGGCCGACAACGCGACCACGGCGACGAGGAAGACGATCACGACCCGCTGGCCGGCCGTGCGCCGCTCGGGCGGGGCGTGCGCCGCGCCGGCGAGCTCGCGCAGCGCGAAGGTGAGGGCGAGCAGCAGGAAGGGCCAGATCACGATCGTGTAGAACTGGAACACCGTGCGCTCGGGGTAGATCAGCCACGGCAGCCAGGTCGCCGCGATGCCCACGAGGACCACCGCGTGACGCCAGTCGCGGTCGACCGCGAAACGGTAGACGAGGTACAGGGCCGCGAGCACCGAGGCGTACCACAACAGCGGATTGGGCATGCTGTACAGGATCTGCAGGCAGCCGTTGTCGCCCGTGCACCCGTTCTGGCCGTCGGCGCTGGAGAAGGCGTACATCGACGTGGGGCGCCAGAGGAACGGCCAGGCCCAGGCGGCGCTGGAGTAGCTGTGCGACGAGGTCATCCCGACCATCGACCCGTAGATGGTCTCGTGGTAGGCCCACAGGCTCTGGATCGGCAGCGGCACCCAGGAGAAGAACCCGGTCGCCGGACTGATCTCCGCGACCTTCCGGCCGTAGCCGCCGTCGCTGAGCAGCCATCCGCCCCACGAGCCGAGGTAGACCACGAACGCCACCGGCACGAGCAGCACGAACGAGGCGAGGCCCTGCCGCACGGCATCCATCGGCCAGAACGTCACGCCGAGGCGGCGGCGCTCGAGGGCGTCCGTGACGACGAGGTAGATCCCGATCGCGGCGAGCACCCAGACGCCCGACCATTTCACGGCGGTCGCCGCACCGGCAGCGGCGCCGGCGGCGACGATCCAGGGGCGGTTCCAGAGGACGGCGCCCCATGCCGGCGGTCCGTCATCGCGTGCCCGTGCGGCAACGGCGGCGGCGAGGCGGTCCAGATGGCGGCGGCGATCGAGCAGGGCGAACCAGAACGCCAGGAGGATGAAGAAGGCGAGGAAGACGTCGAGGAGCGACACCCTGCTCATCACGATGCCGAGGCCGTCGATCGCCAGCAGGAAGGAGGCCACGGTGGCGAAGACCGTCGAGTTCGTCATCGTCTTGGCGACGAGGAAGAGCAGGAGGACCAGGGCGGTGCCGAACAGCGCCGTCATCGCGCGCCAGCCGAACGAGCTGTCCGGGCCGAACAGCCACATTCCCACGCCGATGAGGTATTTGCCGAGCGGCGGGTGGACGACGAAGCTCGGGTCGGTCGTGAAGATGCCGGTCTCACCGGCCGCGAAACGCGCATCCGCGCCGTTGGGCCAGCTCGCCGCGTAGCCGAGGTTCCACTGGCTCCAGGCGTCTTTGACGTAGTAGGTCTCGTCGAACACGAGGGTGTGCGGGTGGCCGAGGTTCCAGAAGCGCAGGATGCCGGCGAGGAGCGTCACCAGCAGCGGGGCGAGCCAGCCGTACAGCCGCTGCAGCCGGGGCTCGCCGGCGACGCGTTCGCGCCAACGGTCGTAGACGGACGTGCGCGTGGGCGGCAGCAGCGGCGGAAGCGACTCGGCGGTGGTCGACACGGCCACAAGCCTAAGCTGAAGCGGTGATCATCCTCGGCGCGACTCCGATCGGCAATCTGGGCGATGCGTCTGCTCGACTGGTCGCCGCCCTGGAGCAGGCGACCGTCATCGCCGCCGAGGACACCCGCACGACGCAGCGGCTGCTGCAGGCGCTCGGTATCGCCAACCGTCCTCGTCTCGTCGCGCTGCACGATCACAACGAGAAGCAGCGCGCCGCGGAGCTCGTCGCGCGCGCTCGCGACGAGGATCTCCTCGTCCTCAGTGACGCCGGCATGCCGACGGTCAGCGACCCCGGTTTCGGTCTCGTCGCCGAGGCCGTCGCGCAGGGGGTGACGGTCACGGCGCTACCCGGCCCGAGTGCGGTGGTGACGGCGCTCGCCGTCGCGGGGCTTCCGACCGACCGGTTCACGTTCGAGGGGTTCCTGCCGCGCAAGTCGGGGGAGCGCTCGCGCGCGCTGGCGCTGCTGGCGGCCGAGCCGCGCACGATGGTGTTCTTCGAGGCGCCGTCGCGGGTGGCGGAGACGCTGGATGCCATGGCCGCCGCGTTCGGCTCCGAGCGCCCCGCCGCGGTGTGCCGCGAGCTGACCAAGCTGCACGAGGAGGTCGTCCGCGACGGCCTCGGCGCGCTCGCGACAGGGGCC
>CANSLE010000315.1 GCA_947647645.1 uncultured Microbacterium sp. | reverse complement strand
CCGCGCCCCGTGAGGTCGCCGATGCTCGTCGCGGCGAGCACGACGGGAGCGAGCGCCTCTTTGATGGTCAGTGCGACGCGGAGCCGGTAGCCCCAGGGACTGCGCACCTCCAGCCGGACGAGATCACCCACGCCGGGACGCGCCACGGAGGGCTCGACACGCACCGCCGGCCACCAGGGCACGACCCCCGAGGCCAGCGCCTCCTCGTAGAGGTCCCAGCACCGCTCCACCGGTGCGGGGACGATCCACCGCGAGATGAAGACATCGTGGTGGCGCATGCGCGCGAGTGTACGCGCGGGTCAGGAGCGGACGCGGGCGCGCAGCACCTCGATGCGCGCCTGGAGCTGCGCGACGGTCGCCCGGGCGACCTCGGGTCCGCCGCAGATGCGGCGCAGTTCGGCATGCACGGCGCCGTGCGGCTCTCCGCTCTGGCGCGCGTAGAGGCCGACGAGACTGTTGAGCAGCTGTCTCTGCTCACGGAGCGTGCGATGGAGGGCGGGCGGAAGGCCCGCCTCCCCGGCATCCGTGGCCTCCGTCGCGACCGTGCCCTCCTTCGCCTCCCGGGCGCGGCGGTGGCGGCTCTGACGGGACTGACGCTGCATGAGCAGCTCGTGCACGTGCTCGGGCTCGAGAAGCCCGGGAAGGCCCAGAAACTCCTCCTCCTCGGGCGTGCCCGGCACGGCGAGCTGGCCGAACTCCTTGCCGTCGTAGATCACCCGGTCGAAGTGGGCGACCGAGCCCAGGGCCTGATAGCTGAACTCCTGTGCGAGCTCCTCCGATGCCTTCTCCTCGCGCTCGGCCTCGGCGAGCAGCGTGTCCTCGAGGCCGTCGTCGTCGCCGCTCTCACGGTCCAGCGCGTGGTCGCGCTCACGCTCCATCTCCCCGGCGAGGTTCAGCAGAACCGGGACGTTCGGGAGGAAGACGGATGCCGCCTCGCCCCGTCGACGCGCCCGCACGAAGCGGCCGATCGCCTGCGCGAAGAACAGCGGCGTCGAGGCGCTCGTGGCGTAGACGCCCACCGACAGACGCGGGACATCGACCCCCTCCGACACCATGCGGACCGCGACCATCCATCGGGTCGATGCCTGCGAGAACGTCTCGATCCGCCCGGAAGCCGCCTTGTCGTCGGAGAGCACGACCGTCGGCGCCTCCCCCGTGATCTCCCTCAAGATGGCCGCGTACGCGCGGGCGGCGGTCTGATCCGTCGCGATCACCAGGCCCCCGGCATCCGGGACCTCCTGGCGCACCTCGCTCAGTCGGCGATCGGCGCTGCGCAGGACGGCGGGGATCCAGTCGCCCTCAGGGTCGAGGGCCGTCCGCCAGGCCTGCGCTGTGACGTCTTTCGTGTTGTCCTGTCCCAGATGGGCCTCGAGCTCGTCCCCCGCCTTCGTCCGCCAGCGCATCTTGCCGGCATAGACGAGGAACAGCACCGGGCGCACCACCCCGTCGGCGAGCGCCCGACCGTAGCCGTAGTTGTAGTCGGTGCGGGAGAGACGGATGCCCTTCTCGTTCGGGTGGTATTCGACGAAGGGGATGGGCGCCGTGTCGCTGCGGAAAGGCGTGCCCGACAGGAGCAGACGCCGTGTCGCCCGGCCGTAGGCCTCGCGCAGCGCATCGCCCCAGCTCAGCGCGTCACCGCCGTGGTGGACCTCGTCGAGGATGACGAGGGTGCGCGCTTCGATCGTCAGCCGCTGGTGCACGGACGCCTTGACGGCGACCTGCGCGTAGGTGACCGCCACCCCGTGGTAGTGGCGCGCCGGCGCGCTCTGCCGGTTGGTGAAGCGCGGGTCGAGGCGGATGCCGACGCGGGCCGCGGCATCCGCCCACTGCGTCTTCAGATGCTCGGTCGGGGCGACGACGACGAGGCGGTCCACGGTGCCGCGTCGCAGGAGCTCACTCGCCAAGCGAAGCGCGAACGTCGTCTTTCCGGCGCCGGGGGTCGCCGCGGCGAGGAAGTCGCGCGGGCCGCCGCCGATGCCATCGGGTCCGTCCGCGGAGAAGTACGCCTCCAGCGCTTCGGCCTGCCACGCGCGCAGGTTCTGGGCCGTTCCCCACGGCGCGCGCTGCGGGAAGGCGGGCGAGAGGTGCTCGGCGGCGAAGCTGCCGAAGTGCTCCTGCCCCCGCTCGTCCGTCCCGTCCACGACTGACCACCCTAAACGACGCCTCCCCCACATCGGCTCTCGGCGAGCGCGCCCGACCCGGGTAGCCTCGAGACAGACCACGAGTCAGGAGTGTCATGCGCAGGAACGAAGCCGCCCCGGACGAGCACCGCTCGCCGTACGTCCCGAACGAGACCGCGCACCCCTGGCGGCGGATGGTCTCCATCGGCGATTCCTTCACGGAGGGCATCGGCGATCCGATCCCCGGCACGGCCGACGGCCACCGTGGCTGGGCCGACCGCGTCGCGGAGGTGCTCTCCGCCCAGGTCGACGACTTCGCCTACGCGAACCTCGCCGTGCGCGGAAAGCTCATCGGACAGATCGTGGCCGATCAGATCGAGCCGGGCCTCGCGCTGAGCCCCGACCTCATCACGTTCTCCGCGGGTGGCAACGACGTGATCCGTCCGGGGGGCGACCCCGACGCCGTCGCGCAGCAGTTCGAGGATGC
Organism: uncultured Microbacterium sp.; assembly: GCA_947647645.1. GTDB lineage: Bacteria > Actinomycetota > Actinomycetes > Actinomycetales > Microbacteriaceae > Microbacterium. The sequence goes on along the minus strand of CANSLE010000315.1, from coordinate 605 downwards.
CGTTGCGCGTCTGAGCTCGCAGGGAGCGACGCTCGTCGTCTTCACCGGGATCGACACCGAGTTCACGTCCGTCTTCCGAGGCATCCGCGGGCGCGTCGCGATCTACAACGAGAACATCCGCGCGATCGCCGACCGCTACGACTGCATCGTCGCCGACCAGTGGGCACTCAAAGAGGTGCAGGACATGCGGTTCTTCGATGACGACCGCCTTCATTACAACGCTCTCGGCCATCACGAGATCGCCCGGATGGTGCTGCGGGTGCTCAACGTGCCGAACGAGCTGCAGCCGATGCAGCCCGACCCGCTGCCGACGCTCACCTGGCGCGAGGCACGCACGAACGACCTCGTCTGGGCGCGAACGCACCTCGTCCCGTGGGTGCTGCGACGCCTGCGGCACCAGTCGTCGGGCGACAACATCACCGCGAAGCGGCCGGAGCCGCTCCCCGTGACGATCGAGGCACCGGCGCGGGATCGTACCGCCGGTCCCGGCGAGCTCGTCTGACGCAGACGACGTCAGCGCAGCGCCCACAGCGCCACGGCGGCGGCGGACGCGACGTTCAGCGAGTCCACGCCGCCCGCCATCGGGATCGTGACCACCGTGTCGG
>CANSLE010000314.1 GCA_947647645.1 uncultured Microbacterium sp. | reverse complement strand
CTGCCAGGTGCGACCGATCGCGTCGCGCGCCTGCACCGAGATCTTGGGTCCGTAGAACGCGGCGCCGCCGGGGTCGGGTACGAGCTCGAGCCCGGATGCCTCGGCCACCTCGCGCAGGGTCTCGGTCGCCTCGGTCCAGAGCTCGTCGGCCCCGATGAACTTCGGGTTGCCGTCCTCCTTCGTCGACAGCTCCAGGTAGAAGTCGTTGAGACCGTAGTCGCGGAGGGTCTGGAGCACGAAGTCGAGGCTGTGGGTGAGCTCGCCCTTGACCTGGTCGGCCGTCACGTAGATGTGGGTGTCGTCCTGGGTCATGCCGCGTACGCGCGTAAGGCCGGAGAGGGTGCCGCTCTTCTCGTAGCGGTACACCGATCCGAACTCGCTCAGCCGCAGCGGCAGCTCGCGGTATGAGCGTCCGCGCGAGCGGAAGATCAGGTTGTGGAACGGGCAGTTCATGGGCTTCAGGTAATACTCCTGGCCCTCGCGGCTGACGTGACCGTCGGCATCCACGACCTCGTCGAGCACCATGGGCGGGTACATGCCGTCGGCGTACCACTGCAGGTGTCCGCTGGTCATGAACAGGTCGCCCTTGGTGATGTGCGGGGTGTTGACGACCTCGTAGCCGCTCGCGAGCAGGCGCTCGCGCATGTACCGCTCGATCTCGTAGCGGATGATGCCGCCCTTGGGGTGGAAGACGCTGAGTCCGGGGCCGATCTCGTCGGGGAACGAGAAGAGGTCGAGCTCCTTGCCGAGCTTGCGGTGGTCGCGTTTGGCGGCCTCCTCCAGACGCTGCTGGTAGGCGCGCAGCTCGTCCTTCGTGGGCCACGCGGTGCCGTAGATGCGCTGCAGCTGCGGGTTCTTCTCGCTGCCGCGCCAGTAGGCGCCGGCGACGCGGGTGAGATCCCAGCCGTTCGACACGTAGCGGGTGCCGGGAACGTGCGGGCCGCGGCACAGGTCGCGCCAGACGACCTCACCGTCGCGGTTCACGTTCTCGTACACGGTCAGCTCCGCGCCGCCGATCTCGGCGGAGGCGCCCTCGGCGGCGTTCGCTCCCGAGCCCGGGCCGCCGGCGAGTCCGATCAGCTCGAGCTTGAACGGCTCGTCGGCCATGAGCCCGCGCGCCTCGGCCTCGTCGACCACACGGCGGACGAACCGCTGGTTCTCGCGGACGATGCGCTCCATCTCCTTCTTGATGGCCTTGAGGTCGTCGGGAGTGAAGGGGTCGACGTTGCCGAAGTCGAAGTAGAAGCCATCGGTGATGGGCGGACCGATGCCGAGGTTGGACTGCGGCTTGATGCGCTGCACGGCCTGGGCCATGACGTGTGCAGTGGAGTGACGCAGGATCGACAGGCCGTCGGGGCTGTCGACGAGGACCGGCTCGACATCGTCGGCGGCCGTCACGACGGTTGCGAGGTCTCTCAGGTCGCCGTTCACGCGCAGGGCGACGACGGAGCGGTCGGGGAACAGGGTGAAGCCGTCGGCGGGGTAGGTCACGGCCGCCGCGGGTGAGACGTCAGTCAAGGGAAGGTCTCCAGAGGATGGATCGGATGGGATGCTCAGCTTCGGGCGCCACGCGCCCTGCCCGCTCAGGCCCAGATCGTTCGTGTGCCGGGCGTTCGCGCGTCGGTCGCGAAGGCGCTGACCCGGCTCTGTTCCATATGTGCAGTCTATCGCCGCGGCAGGGTCCATGATGGATGCCGTGATGCTTGCCGTGGTCGGAGCGGTGCTGCTGCTCCTCGGCGGTGCCGCCGTCGTTTTCGGAGTCCTCCCCGTCGAGGGCGCGCTCGAGATCGGCGACCGGGTGTGGCCGATCCTGCTGTTCGTGGTGGCCGTGACGGTGGTCGCGGAGCTCGCGGCGCGGGCCGGGGTGTTCGACGCCACCGCGGCGCGGCTGGCGCGGTGGTCGCGCGGCCGCGTCATCGTCCTGTGGCTCATGGTGGTCGCGTTCGCCGTCGTCGTGACCGCATTCCTGTCGCTCGATACGACAGCCGTGCTGCTGACGCCGGTCGTGGTCGCGGTGGCGCGGGCGAACGGACTGTCGCCGATGCCGTTCGCGTTCGCGACGGTGTGGCTGGCCAACACCGCGTCGCTGTTCCTGCCCGTGTCGAATCTCACGAACCTGCTCGCCGCGCACCGGCTGGGCGATCTCGATGCCGTCGGCTTCCTCGTGTTGCTCGGCCCCTCGGCGGTCATCGCCACCGTGGTCACGGTGGTCCTCTTGTGGCTGACGAATCGGCGCGACCTCCGGGGGCGGTTCGCGCCCGCCCGTCCCCCGCGCGTCGCCGACCCCGTGCTGCTGCGGATCTCCGCCGTGGTCCTGATCGTCATGATGCCGCTGCTGGTCATCGGCATTCCGCCGTGGATGCCGGCGCTCGGCGCCGCCGTCGTGCTCGCCGTGGTGTTCGCGTGGCGCTCGCCGCGGGTGCTGCGGTGGGCTCTGGTGCCGTGGCAGCTGGTCGTCTTCGCATCGGGGCTGTTCCTGGCCGTCGGCGCGGCCGAGGCGCTCGGATCGGGTGTGCTGCTGGCGGCGGCGACCGGAACGGGCGAGGATATCGTCTCGCTCTGGCAGGTCGCCGGGGTCGGGCTGCTGGGGTCGAACGTGGTGAACAATCTGCCGGCGTACCTTGCGCTGGAGTCGGCCGCCGGCTCCCCCCTGCGCCTGGCGGCGCTCCTGATCGGTGTGAACGCGGGTCCGCTCATCACGCCCTGGGCGTCGCTGGCAACCCTGCTGTGGCACGAGCGGCTGCACGCTGTGGGAGTCGACGTGCCGTGGAGGCGCTACATCCTGCTGGGGCTCGTCGTGGCCCCGGTCACAGTGGCACTGTCGGTACTGCCCCTCGCGCTGCGCTGAGTGCCCTGAGGGCGGGCGTGGTCAGAGGTGCTTCAGCGCTTCTCGCGTGCTGAGCGGGCGCAGTCGGTGTGATGTCACGGACACACGCGCCCGGTCCGGCTGCGGCAGCCCGCAGCTCCGCGATGCGGTGCGAAGGTCGTCGCGGATCGCGTCGACGAGCCCGTTCATCGCCGTCTCAGCCGACGGTGAGGTCGACCTGGATCTCGCCGGCGAGGGCTTCGAGCGCGGCGCTGAGGGTCTCCGCATCCTGGTCGGCTGGCAGGCTGACCGTGACGGTCGCCTCGAAGAGCGTCCCGCCCGCCATCGGCGCCTCGAGTGTGCGACTGCGGAAGGTGTCGATGCTGACGGCGTGCGCCGCGATGTCCG
>CANSLE010000313.1 GCA_947647645.1 uncultured Microbacterium sp. | reverse complement strand
GGGGCTCCGGCGCCGCGAGCCTCGGCGCGATGTCGCCGGACCGCGTCGAAGACGGCATCCGCATCCTCCGCCCCCTCCTCGACGTGCGCCGTGCGACCACCCGCGCCGCGTGCACCGCCGCGGGCCTGCCGCCGTGGGAAGACCCGCACAACCTCGACCGCCGGTTCTTGCGCGTGCGGGTGCGTCAGGACGTCATGCCCGTGCTCGAAGCCGAACTCGGTCCGGGCGTCGCTGAGGCCCTCGCTCGCACGAGCGACCAACTCCGCGAGGATGCCGCCGCTTTCGCCGAGATGATCGACGAGACGATCGAGGACATCGTCGAGCACGCCGAGGCCGGCATCGCCGTGTCGGTACCCGCGCTCGCCGCGAACCCGCCGGCGCTGCGCCACCGCATCATCCGCCACGTCGTCGCGAGCGAGTTCGGCGTGAGCCTCACCCGTGCCCAGACCCTCGAGGTCGCCCGCCTCGTGACCGACTGGCGCGGGCAGGGCCCGATCGACCTGCCCGGATGCCGCGCCCGGCGCCAGAGCACCCGGCTCGTATTCACGGCCGCCGACTGAGCCGTCGCGGCATCCGGGCCTAATATCGAGGAATGCGCGCAGCCGACATCGCTGACCAGTTGTCCACCGTTCTGGTCACCGAGGAGCAGATCCACGAGAAGCTCGGCGAGCTGGCTCAGCGGGTCGAGGCCGACTACGAGGGCAAGGACCTGCTGCTGATCGGCGTGCTGAAGGGTGCCGTCATGGTGATGGCCGACTTCTCCCGTACGCTCCGCCGCGACGTCGTCATCGACTGGATGGCCGTGTCCTCCTACGGGGCCGGTACCAAGTCCAGCGGCGTCGTGCAGATCCGCAAGGACCTCGACACCGACCTCACCGGCAAGCACGTGCTGATCGTCGAGGACATCATCGACTCCGGCCTCACCCTCAGCTGGCTGCTGGAGAACTTCGCCTCCCGCGGAGCGGAGTCGATCGAGATCCTCGCGCTGCTGCGCAAGCCCGAAGCCGCCAAGGTCGAGATCGACTGCCGTTACGTCGGCTTCGACATCCCGACCGACTTCGTCGTGGGCTACGGCCTCGACTTCGACGAGCGTTTCCGCAACCTCCGCGACGTCGCGGTGCTCGCCCCTCACGTCTACAGCTGAGGCGCTGCGCGGGGCTCCCGGTTCGCCTGTGGCGAATGCACAGACGCCCCATAGTCGTCGCGCGATACCCTGAGCGGATCATGGACTTCAAGAAGCTCAGCCGCAACCCGTTCGTCTACGTGTTGCTCATCGGTGCCCTGTTGCTGATCGGCATGTCGCTGATCTCCACGCTCACCGGTGCCAAGCAGATCACGACGCAGCAGGGTCTCACCCTCCTGAAGGGTGGCACCGTCACCCAGGTGACGAACACCGACGGCGACCAGCGGGTGGACATGACGCTCTCGGCACCGTTCGAGGGCGCGACACAGGTGCAGTTCTACTACGTCGGCGCCCGCGCCAACGAGGTGGTCTCCGCCGTGGATGCCGCGACCCCGAAGGACGGCTACAACGACGTCGTCCCGCGCACGACGTTCTTCGAGAGCCTCGTGTCGCTGCTGATCCCCATCCTGCTGCTGGGTCTGCTCTTCTGGTTCTTCTTCTCGGCCGCCCAGGGCGGCAACAGCAAGGTCATGCAGTTCGGCAAGTCGCGAGCGAAACTCGTGACCAAGGAGACCCCCACGGTCACGTTCGCCGATGTCGCCGGGGCCGACGAGGCCATCGAGGAGATGCAGGAGATCAAGGACTTCCTGAAGGATCCCGCGAAGTTCCAGGCGGTCGGCGCCCGCATCCCGAAGGGCGTGCTCCTCTACGGCCCTCCCGGAACCGGCAAGACACTCCTCGCGCGCGCCGTCGCCGGCGAGGCCGGCGTGCCCTTCTACTCGATCTCGGGTTCCGACTTCGTCGAGATGTTCGTCGGCGTCGGTGCGAGCCGCGTGCGCGACCTGTTCAACCAGGCCAAGGAGAACGCCCCGGCGATCATCTTCATCGACGAGATCGACGCGGTCGGTCGCCACCGTGGCGCCGGCATGGGCGGAGGCCACGACGAGCGCGAGCAGACGCTCAACCAGATGCTCGTGGAGATGGACGGCTTCGACCCGAAGGTCTCGGTGCTGGTCATCGCGGCGACCAACCGTCCCGACATCCTCGACCCGGCGCTGCTGCGCCCGGGCCGCTTCGACCGTCAGATCGGCGTCGACGCCCCCGACCTCAAGGGCCGTCAGCGCATCCTCGAGGTGCATGGCCGCGGCAAGCCGCTCTCGCCCTCGGTCGACCTCGCGGTCATCGCGCGCAAGACGCCCGGCTTCACGGGCGCCGACCTCGCCAACGTGCTGAACGAGGCCGCGCTCCTGACCGCGCGCTCGAACGCACAGCTCATCGACATGCGTGCACTCGACGAGGCGATCGACCGCGTCATCGCCGGTCCGCAGCGCCGCACGCGCGTGATGAAGGACAAGGAGAAGCTCATCACGGCCTACCACGAGGGCGGACACGCGCTCGCCGCAGCGGCGATGAACAACACCGACCCGGTCACCAAGGTCACGATCCTCCCGCGCGGCAAGGCCCTCGGCTACACGATGGTGCTGCCGCTGGAGGACAAGTACTCGGTCACCCGCAACGAGTTGCAGGACCAGCTCGCCTACGCGATGGGCGGCCGCGTCGCCGAAGAGATCGTCTTCCACGACCCCACGACCGGCGCCAGCAACGACATCGAGAAGGCCACCGGGATCGCCCGCAAGATGGTCACCGAGTACGGCATGACCACCGACGTCGGCCCGGTGAAGCTGGGCTCGTCGTCGGGCGAGGTGTTCATGGGCCGTGACATGGGACACGGCCGCGACTTCTCCGAGCGCGTCGCGGAGCGCGTCGACCAGCAGGTGCGCGCCCTCATCGAGCAGGCCCACAACGAGGCCTATGAGGTCATCAACGCCAACCGCGATGTCCTGGACAAGCTCGCGCTCGCCCTGCTCGAGAAGGAGACGCTCGACCACCTCGAGCTCGCCGAGATCTTCACCGACGTCAAGAAGCTCCCGCCGCGCCCGCAGTGGCTCTCCAGCGAGGACCGACCCGTCTCGATGCTGCCGCCGGTCGATGTGCCGCGCCGCCAGGACGAGGCCGGGTTGGCCGCGGCATCCGTCGCGGAGGATCAGCCGGCGGCGCACACCGCCGCGCAGCGGCGCCCGAGCGGGCAGGCG
>CANSLE010000312.1 GCA_947647645.1 uncultured Microbacterium sp. | reverse complement strand
CCGTCAGCGCCGGCGGGGCGGGTGGCGACGCCGATGGTGGCGTCCGGCGCGACGGCAGCGTCGTCGGCGCGCGTGGGGGGCACGTTCGCGACGAGGGGAAGCGCAAGAGCGAATGCGAAGAGCAACGCACCGAACGTGTGCCGGAAGCGCCTTCTCGATCGGGTGGTCGGGGAGAGCACGGTCAATCTCCGCAGATGGGGGCGACGCGGGATCGCCGCGACGATGAACACGGCATGCGCGAGCCGGTCCGGGCCGTGGCGGGATGCCGCCCCCCGCCCTACCGCACGGTGTGGGTGGGTCGCGACCGACCTCCCCACACGGCTCAGCGCGCGACGGGGCTCACTTGGAGGTGAGCGTCAGCGTCAGCGTCGAGTGGTACTGCCCGACCTTGGCGTCCTTCGGGGCCGTGAAGGTCAGGTCGGCGTCGAGCAGCGCGCCGTCGGTGAGCGTCGAGACAGCCGTGCTCTCGGCGATCTTGGTGCCGTCGCTGCCGAGCGTCACGCCGCTGAGCAGTGAGCCGTTGTCGAACGCCTTCGGCGAGACCGTCAGCGCGGACGCCGGGATCTCGTCCGAGCCGGCCGTGAACGCCGACCATGCGGCGCCGAGGGTCCAGCCCTTGAGCACCTTGCGGTCGTCGATGACGGTGACCTTGCCGAGCGACTTCTTCGACGACGCGTTGCGAGCCACATTGCCGAAGTCGATCGCCGTCTGCGTCGCGTTCAACGACCAGAGGTCGCTGGCCGTGACCGCCGCCTGGAGGTCGACCGTGTCGGTCTTGGCCGGGTAGCTCGGGGTCGGGACGGTGAATGTGCCCCACGCCACGACGGTCGCGCTGTTCGGCTGGGTGAGGGCGACGGTGTGCGCACCGGGCGCCAGCGACGCGATGTTCACGACGACGTCACCGGAGGTGGCGTCGGCCGTGGACACGCCGAGGTCGGTCGCCGTGGACCAGCCCCACGCGTGCAGCGTCTGTGCCTTGAACGCCGTCCCGGCCGGCACGGTGACGGTCGAGACCCCCTCGGCCGGATCGGTGATCGAGACCTTGCCCGCGTCCGAGCCGGTCGGCTCGGTCGGGACCACGTTGGTCACGGTGAGCGTGGCGGCGGTCGAGGTGACCGAGCCGGCCGTGTTGGTGTAGACGGCGTGGTACTTGGTGCCCGACTGCGACAGCTGCACGCCCGAGACCGTGAGGGTGTCGGAGGTGGCACCGGCCACATCGGACCACGTGGTGCCGTCGGTCGACGACTGCCACGTCACCGACGGTGCCGGCGAGCCGGATGCCGCGGCGGTGAAGACCGCCGACTGACCCGGGACCACCGTCTTGTCGCCCGGCTGCGTCGTGATCGCCGGCGCCGTCGCGGCCGGAGCCGGCTGTGCGAAGGTGATCGTGGTGGTGGCGATGTCACCCGGAACCACCGTGATGTAGGTGAACGCCGTCTTGAGGACCACGTTGTTGGTCAGCCAGGCCACACCGAGCGAGTAGTCGCCGCCGGCGGTGGCGACCGCCGCCGTGCCGGCCGGGTTGCCCTGACCGACCGTGGCCTGTCCCGACGGGTTGATCTGGACGAGCGACTGGGCGGTTCCCGATCCCAGCGACGACATCGCGTTCCACTTCGTGTAGTCGCGCTCCTGCCCGCGGGGCGCGATGAAGGTGAACGACTGGGCGGCGCCGCCGGCCGGCGGCTGGTAGGCCAGCTCGGGATCGGTCGCCGACGGGCCACCGACGATGGCCAGGCTGTAGGCGACGGAGGTTCCCTGGGCGAGCGGGACGCCCGACTCGGGGTCGAGGACGTACAGCGCCTCGTCGGTCTGTCCTGCGCCCGAGCCCACAGTGGGCGGGGTGGTGCTGTCGGCGGATGCGACCGTCGGCGCGGAAAGGGCGAGCGCGGTCAATGCCGCGGCCGCGAGCCCGGCGAGGCCGAGCTTGAGCTTCGTGTTCACGGAGAGTCCTTCTTGTCTCGGATGATCGATGCGGGGGTCAGTTGGCGCGGTAGGCCTGGTTGGCCGGCTGCTGGAAGCCGAACTTGATCTTCACGGCCTTGGACGTGGAGGACAGGCTCGAGCCACCCCAGTAGATGAGGCTGGTCGTGCTGGACGGGTTCAGCGCGGCGGCGAGGCCGGCGTCGTAGCCCGGCTGACCGCTCGTGATGCGGTCGTAGGGCACCACGATGTAGGTCGTGCGCCCGTACGAGCTGTTGTAGAAGCTCGACACACCGCTGAGGTTCGGCGCGGTGCCGGTGACAGGGGCGACCCCGTTCGGGCTGCCCAGGCTGATGCCCGCCGTCGTGTTGGCGGGGGCCACACCGTTCGCCTGCGCGATGAAGCTGGCGGCGGAGAAGGGGATGATCTGGATCTCGCCCGCGCCGGGGTTCAGGACGGCGCCGTTGTTCTCCGGAAGAGTGGTCGCACCCGGGTTGGATGCGGCACCCGGCGTCCCGGTCACACCGATCGCCGACAGCCAGAAGGAGCGCGTGCCGGAGCCGGACTGGGGCAGGCGCGGGACGATGACATCGCTCGAGCCGCTGATCGCCGTGTTCGACGAGTTGGTGTAGATCGCGTTGAGCTGGCTGGTCGTCAGCGACGAGGCGAAGGCGATGGACGTGTCGGAGACGCCGGAGCCCGCCTTGATCGCGTACGCCACGGCATCCTGACCGAAGGGCAGGTAGCTGTAGGTGCCCGAGGCGTTCGGCGTGCCCTCGCTGGACGAACGGGAGGCGTCGATCTGTCCGGCGATGCTGTACTTCCCGGCGAGGCCCGCGTTGACGTACAGCGACTTGGCGCTGATGTTCCACTCCGCGCCCGTGAAAGAGGCGATGAGGGCGTCCTTGCCGTTTCCGGATCCCGACGGGCGGGGGAAGGAGGGTCCGGCCGGCTTGGTCTGGATGGTGCCGATGCCGCCGGCGATCCCGGGGGCGAAGGCGTCGTACGAGGCCATGTACTTGCCCAGGCCGGACGTGCGAACGGTGCTGCTGCCGTTCTTGAAGCCGTTTGCGAGGGCCCCGACGGCGTCCTGGAGCGTGTCCGAGCCGACGATCACGTAGCCGTCGCTGACCGGGTCGGCGTTCGCGGCCGTCGCGACGCCGAAGCCGGCGATCGCGACACCGAACGCCGCGCCGAACGCGGCGATCTTCTTGAGGTTCATTCTGTCCTTCTCTTGGTCGTGTACTGCGGTGTGTGCAACGGGTGAAGCGCGGCTGCGCTTCAGATGACCCGCCTAC
>CANSLE010000311.1 GCA_947647645.1 uncultured Microbacterium sp. | reverse complement strand
TCGGGACCGCTATCCTCGCCCTCGGCGCGATCGAACTCCTGCGGCGACGTCGCGCAACGCTTGGAACCGTCCGGAGCTGCGCGCCGCATGTACTCAACACGAACGGTGGGGGGGGGCGCCCTCGTCGGCGCCCTCGCCGCCACCGGCGCGAGCGCGGCTCCGCTTGCCGCGCTGATCGTGCTGGCAAGTGCCGCAATCCTCGTCGGGGGCTTCTGCCTCTGGCGCACGTCCCGCCTGCGGCGGCGCCCGCTGCCGGCCGGCAACGGAGACCGGCGACCGTGACCGGACTCGACGCCCTCTACTCGCTGTCCTTCGTCCTCCTCGTCATCTTCCTGACCTACACCCTTCTCATCGTCGTGCCGTTCGTTCGACGCCGCCCCGGCGCCCGCGCCGACACGAGCGCGTTCTCCTGGCATGCGTTCATCCCGTGCCGGGACGAGGCGGCGGTCATCGAGCGGACGATCCGGCGGATGAGAGAGCGGTTCCCCGAGATGCACCTCTGGGTGATCGACGACGCGAGCACCGACGGGACGGGCGCGATCCTCGACCGTGCAGCGGCGGGCGATCCGTTCGTCCACCCCGTCGTGCGGCGGCTGCCCGACGCACGACGGGGCAAGGGCGACGCGCTCAACGCGGCGTACGCCTGCCTCGGCGCGTGGCTCGACGACGAGGCCGACGCGAACCGCACGATCGTCATGGTCGTGGATGCCGACGGGGACCTCGACGACGACGCGCTCCACCACGTCGCGGGCGCCGACGGGTTCGCCGATCCAAGCGTGGGCGCGGTGCAGGTCGCGGTGCGGATGTCGAACCGCGACGACCGCGCCCCCCTGTCCGGACGGGGTGGCATGGCCCAGCGATGGGCGCGCTATCTGATCCGGATGCAGGACATCGAGTTCCGCACGACGATCGCCGCGATGCAGACGCTGCGGATGCGCACGGTGTCGGTGGGGCTCGGCGGCAACGGCCAGTTCGCGCGACTCAGTGCGCTTCGCGCCGCGTCGCTGGACGCCGGCACGCCCTGGGGCAACGCCCTTCTGGAGGACTACGAGATCGGCATCCGGATCATGATGGCGGGCTACCGCACGACGTACGTGCACGACACGTCCGTCTCGCAGGAGGCCTTGCCGACCGCCCGACGACTGCTGACCCAACGGACCCGCTGGTGCCAGGGCGGCATGCAGTGCGCGCGCTACCTGCCGAGCATCTACTCGTCGCACTCGTTCACCAACGCCGGGGCGCTGGAGGCGGGCTACTTCCTCGTGCTGCCCTACCTTCAGCTGCTCGGCATCGTCGTCTGGCCGAGTGTCGCCGTGGCCCTGATCGTCACCGGGGCGCTCGCGCCGGGCGGACTGCTCGCCTGGGCGGTGGCCTCCGCGTGGGTGGTGCCGCTGTGGGTCGCCACCGGCATCCTCCCCTTCTTCCTGTGGCCGATGATCTATGCACGGCAGGAGCGTCGACGCAATCCGCTCGCGGTCCTCGGGTGGGGCATCGGGTACTGGCTGTACATGTACCAGACCTACGTCTGCGTCGTCCGCGCGTGCGGGCGCATGATCGCCGGCCGGACGACCTGGACGAAGACCCGCCGCAACGCCGAGACCGGACGGCTCCTGCTGGCGGTGGAGTCATGACCGTCACCGTCGGCGCGTTCCGCCCGCGTATCCGCCGGCGGTCACCACGACGGTTGATCGCGGCCGTCGTGGCGGCATCCGTTGCCATCGCCGTCGTCCTGACGCAGGCGGATCTGCGCGTCGGGGAGGCGGTGCTCGCACGGTGGTTCGTACAGTCCGTCACCACCGGAGAAGCCGCAGCGGCGGGGACGACGGTGTATTTCGGGATCGGCACCGACCAGGTGACCGGCCTGTCGATCACAGCGCTGTGCTCGACCGTCGTGTTCGTCGCCCCGATCATCGCGCTGGCCGCGGCGATGCTCGCGATCACGCGCGCCCCGGCCCGACGTATCGTCGCGGCCGGGCTCCTGGGCATCGCTCTCGTCGTCTTCTGCAACTTCGTGCGCTTCGCCAGCGCGGCATGGGCCTTCGACCGATACGGACGCGAGGGCTTCGACATCGTGCACCGCTACGCCGGATCGCTGTTCGTGATCGCGGGCTTCGTCGCCGCGATCATCGTCACGCTGGTGGTCGGCCTGGGCGGCCGCGACCGGACACGGAGATCCCTGCACGGGAGGTTCCCCGGATGAGCGTCCCCGTCGTCGAGGTCGTCTACGGGACCCGACCCGAGGCGATCAAGTGCGCCCCTCTGGTCGCCGCCCTGCGCGAACGCCCCGGCCTGCGCACGCGGGTGACTGTGACCGGCCAGCACCGCGGTGTCGCCGACGAGATCAATGCCTACTTCGGCATACGTCCGGACGCGGACCTCGATGTCTTCCGGCAGGGCAGCTCGCTCGCCGACACGGGCACGGCCATCTTCGGCGCGCTCTCCGCGCGCTGGGCGCGCGACGCGCCCGACGCGGTCGTCGTCCAGGGCGACACAGCGAGCGCCGCGCTGGCGGCCGTCGCCGCCCACTACGCGGGCGCGATGGTGGTCCACCTCGAGGCCGGCCTGCGCTCCGGGGACCTGCGGGCCCCGTTCCCCGAGGAGGGAAACCGCCGTCTCATCGCACCGCTGGCCTCGCTGCACCTGACACCCACGAGCGCGGCGGCCGCCAATCTGCGAGCCGAGAACGTCGCGGCATCCGACATCGTCGTCACGGGCAACACGGGAATCGACGCCCTCACCCACCAGCGGCGTCATCCCGAGCCGTTCGACGACGCCCGTCTGGAGGCGATCGCGGACGGGCCGGGACGTGTCGTCCTGGTCACGTTGCATCGCCGCGAGTCGTGGGGCGGCGGGTTGGGGCGGGTCGTCCGCGGCGTCGCCGACGCGATCCGGGACCTCCCGGACGTGACCGCGGTGCTGCCCGTGCATCCCAACCCGCGCGTGCGGGACGAGGTCCACGCCGCCCTCGCGGACACGGACCGCATCGTCCTGTGCGCTCCGCTCCCCTACGCCCAGTTCGGAAGGATGCTCGCGCGCGCACACGTCGTCGTCACCGACTCCGGTGGCGTGCAGGAGGAGGCACCCGCTCTGGGCGTGCCGGCTCTGGTCGCCCGGGACACCACCGAACGAGCCGAGGGGGTGGACGCGGGCGCCGCACTGCTCGTGGGCACCGACCGGGCGCGTGTCCGCACGGAGCTGCGGCGCCTGCTCACCGACGCGGCGGC
>CANSLE010000310.1 GCA_947647645.1 uncultured Microbacterium sp. | reverse complement strand
CGCCGCGACGGCCGCCACCCCGGCGGCCTCCGGCTCCACCGGCTCGCTCCGTCAGGTGCGCGTGGTCGCGGACCTCGCGAAGATCAGGGCGAGAGACGGCGAGATCGCGATCGCCTCCGGCTACCACCAGCCCGGCGACGTGGGCGGTCTGCTCTACCGCGGCGCGTCCGACCAGGAGAGGACGCCCAACGGCGGCACGGTCGTCCGCGGCAAGGACGGCACGGTCTGGCTGCTCCTGCACCAGGGCACCGTCGAGTTCCGCCAGTTCGGGATCATGGGGCCGGACGCCCCGGCCGATGCCGCACTGGAGGCGATGGTCGCCGACGCCGCCATCGCCCGGATCGAGGGACACACCGACCTCAACTTCGTGAAGCGCCACACGCTGGTCCGCTCGCACCTCGAGCTCGACTTCGGCGGACATCTCATGACGACCGAGGGCATCGAGAACGCCGGCGCCGACGACCCGTTCGCGGCCGTGCTGTTCTTCCAGGGCGTCTTGTCGTCCGAGACCCAGACCGCGACGCTGTCGGCGCCCATCCCGGATCTCGGCGATGTCTTCGAGGTGGCCGATTCCGCCTGGTTCGCCGTCGACGCCTGGTACACCGCCGAGGTGAACGCGCTCGGTGGGCGCTGGGAGCGGGAGCTGCAGAAGCTCGTCCAGGTGACGCAGATCGTCGACGGCACGCACATCCGCGTCGACTACAAGAACGGCTGGCCGCTCGCGAAGGGCCGTACGATCACCTGGACGCGCGTGCAGCCCGTCGAGGGCATCCGCATCGCGAACCTGGTGTTCCGCGGCAAGGGCGCCGACCAGTACACCGGCTCCCACCCGATCGCCTTCGAGTTCGCGGTGCGCTGCGACGTGGAGAACATCGTCGGGTCGCTGACCTTCTGGCCGCTGATCATGCGACGTTGGAACAGCTTCTATTCGACGATCGGCTGCACACTGTCGAACCCGACCTCGGTGACCTACGGCGGTGCCGGCTACCTGACTCAGCAGATCTACTGCCTCTACGGCTACGTGGCCAACTGCCACACCTCCAACGCCCGGCACCTCAACGATTTCACCGCCAGCGCCTACTCGATGGTCGAGAACTGCCACGGCGACGGGGACGACCAGGGCCCGTTCGTCACCCACGGCCAGTACGAGCACGACCTGACCTACATCGGCAACTCGGGACTGATGACGTTCGCGAACTCGGGCGCGGCGTGGGGATCGGCGGCGAAGCGGATCACCGTGCGCTCGCACGTCTGCTCCTGGTTCGTGGCCCGCGTGAAGGTCACCGACCTGACCCTCGAGGACGTGCGCGTCATCGGCAAGCCGGGCCTGGCGGGCTCCGGGATGCTGTGGATCAACGCCGACGGCGCCCAGCTCACCGGTTGCACGGCGGACAGCACGCTGGTGATCACACAGTCGTCGACCGCCTCCACGCGCCCGACGGTCATCCGCGACTCCTGGTTCGGCTTCGGCGCGCCGGGCACCCTGACCGATGCGAGTGTGAAGGTCCCCGTCACCTTCGAGAACACGACACTCCACGACGTGGGCGGCATGAAGATCCTGGGCGCGGGAGAGATCACGTTCCGCAGCTCGACGCTCACGGCGAAGGCCGGCTCCGATGCGGTCCAGACGGCGTCGGCGCGCACCCGCGTGGCCGGGACGCGGCTCGACAACGTCGCACTCCAGGCCATAGGCACCGCGGAGCAGGCCATCGAGGTCACCGCGGGCAGTGTGGTCACCGGCGCCGGCGGAACGGCGATCGGCCGCGCGGGGGACAAGGCGCTCACGCTGCTGCTGGCCGACAGCTCGTTCGCCCGTAGCGCGCCCGGGGGCACGCACGTCTCCCTGACCGGCGGCACGAACCACTACCGCGCCACCGGATGCCGCTTCGAGGGCGGCACGCTCGAGCTCACGTCGGGCGGCTTCGGCGGGTCGTCGACCCTGCTGCACACCGTCAACGTGGAAAACTCGGTGACGCGCAGCGGATTTCCCGCCGACTCCGCACGCGTCGTGACCGCGGGCAACCTCACCGTCTGATCCACCGCAGTCGGCACCACCGCACCACTGGAAGGAACCCCATGCCCGCATCCGCAACAGCACCCGTCGCCCTCGTCACCGGAGGCGCGGCCGGCATCGGTTGGGAGATCGGTAAGCGACTGGTGGCCGACGGCTACCGCGTCGTCGCCGCCGATCTCGTGCCGGGGCTGACCGCGACCGAGCCGGAGCACGGTGTCGTGCACCGTCGCCTCGACGTGACGGACCCGCAGGACGTCCGCGCGGTCTTCGACGGCGTCGTCGCCGAGTTCGGGAGGTTGGACGCGGTGGTCAACAACGCCGGCATCCAGCGCCACCGTGCCATCGAGGACCTGGCGTGGGACGAGTGGAAGGCCGTCGTGGACGTCAACCTCCATGGCGTCTTCCTCTGCCTCCAGGCCGCCGGCCGGCACATGCTGGCGGCCGGCGGAGGGAGGATCGTCAACATCTCGTCGATCTCGTCGCGCGGCTCGGCGGGACGCGCGCCGTACGCGTCCACGAAGGCCGCGGTGATCGGGCTGACCGCGACGGCCGGTGCCGAGTGGGCCGCGCGCGGCGTGCGCGTCAACGCGGTCGCTCCCGGCTACGTGGACACCGGTGTGTTCCGGCAGGGCGTCGCGGCGGGGACGCTGAGCGAGGAGACCATCCTCGCGCGCATTCCGGCCGGACGGCTCGCACAAGCGGCCGAGATCGCCGGCACGGTGTCGTTCCTGCTCTCCGACCAGGCGGGCTACGTCGTCGGCCAGACCCTTTACGTCGACGGCGGCTTCCTGGTCGACTACGGGGTGCCGCTCGCATCGGTGCCGAAGCCGTGAGGCGGGAGCTGCGCACCGCGACGACGGCGCTGCCGCTGCCGGCGCCCCTCCCACTCGGGGCGATGACGGTCACCCGCCGCGAATTCGCCGCTGTTCAGGTGCAGGAGGACGGCGAGACGGGGATCGCGTACGGGCTCACCCGCGAGGCACCGATGGCGGAGATCGTCGAGCGCCTGATCGCTCCGCACGTCATCGACGGCGCGCTCGACCCGGAGGCGCTCTGGGAGCGCGCCTTCCGCGGCAGCGCGATCGTCGGCCGGGTCGGCCTGGTCCGCCGGGCGCTCGGACTCGTCGACGTCGCCCTCTGGGATCTGCACGCGCGCCTTCTGGGCGTGCCCGTATGGAGCCTCCTGGGGTCGAGGGGCACCGCGCACCCGGC
>CANSLE010000309.1 GCA_947647645.1 uncultured Microbacterium sp. | reverse complement strand
GGGCGGGTCGCCCGCCCCGAGCTGCACGGTGTCGAGAGCGTCGAGGATCGCGCTCGCGGTCTTTCGCACCCGTTCCCCGGTGGCCTGCACGACCTCGGCCGGGTCCTTGTCCTTCACCGTGCCAGCCCAGCCGGAGACGTAGGAGACGGAGTAGGAGCTGGTGTCCATGCCGTGCGCGGCACCGATCATCAACGCGATCGACTCGGCCTCGACCTCACCGATCCCGCGGTGCCCGGCCCAATCGGGGTTGTCTGGGCCGTGCAGGCGGACGTGTCCGAGCTCGTGCGCGAGGGTCTTCACCTGGGCGGCTGGGTCCATGTTCGTCCTGACCGCGACGGTGCGCGCCTGGAAGTCGGTCAAGCCGTTCGCATCGCGGATCATGCCCTCGTGATCCACACTCAGCACACGGTAGCCGTCCGCCTCGACCAGGGCGGCAAGCCCCTCCCACAACCCGGCCGGCGCCTCGCCTTCCAACAGACGCGGTGCGGGCCGCTCCGGGATCGGATCGCCCGTGGTCTGCGAGACATCCCAGACGTAAGCCGGGCGGGCGGCGATCATCCGGGAGCGAACCGCCTCGCCGGGCTTGGGCTTCTCGAACCTGCCGAGCCGTCGCCAGGATGCGACATTCTGCGGGGTCGAGGACGCGAACCGGCCCGTGACGGGCGCGAAGATCATGTACCCCGGCTGGCCCTTGGCCACCTGCCGGCCAAGCGTCTGCCATTGCTTGTAGCCGGCGACATACGATGGCTCGGGGTCCGGCACCAGACTCTTCTCGAAGGCCTCCTGGTGCTGCGCCCAGATCAGCAGCGTGTTCCCGAACGACCGCGAGCGGAAGCGTGCCGCGAATTCCAGCGCGCGCCGCCAGTCCTCCCCGGACACCAAGCGCTCGACTGCGCCGGCCAGCCGCTCGTGCAGCTCCTCAAGCTTCGCGTCGCGCGCCGCTCGCACTTCTTCGCCTGTCGCCATCGCTTGCCTCCTTCCGGCGGAACCGACAGCATGTGTCGGTGGCCCTTGCGACCATGAGGTGCGCCGGGAGGATCAGGAGGCGGGACGGACGGCGAAATGAGGCTGCGACCGTCAGGTTCTCCGATGAACCCAACGTGTCTGAACTGGCCTACGGGATTCGGCCAGGCCCGGTCTAGGAGTTGGGGCGTATCTGGGCGTCGCGCCGCAAGACCCGTGTCATAGGACGCATTGGCCGCACCTTTTGCCCTGGTTCCGGGCAGTCACCGCGACACCAGTCGCAAGGCGTCTCACCGATGCAAGTTGGATGAGGGTTCCGACGGTACTCAGACGGCCCAATCCCGAAACGGCGGCGGAACCACCCGGCAGCCACCCGTGAGTCTGACCACCCGACAGACTCTGCCGCCGAGGACACCGACATCCCGGTCTCCTCGATCAACCGAGTGAACTCGGTGAGACGCACCTCCGTGAGGAAGCGCATGGGAGCCACGCCGACCTGCACGCTGAACAGGCGAGTCAAGTGCGTTCTCGACATCGCAACCTCGGTCGCGAGCCGATGCATTGTCCACGGCTCCGCCATTCTCACGCGCAGAAGGTCGGTGGATCGACACACTTGCGGCGCGAGCGGCGGCTGAGCAAGCGTGCCCTTGATGGGGAAGGAGCCTCGCGGATACGCCGGCATCGTCTCGCCGTCCGATTCGATGAGAAGGGCAGGCAGCGTGTACTCGATCATACGAGAGAACAGCCGGATCATGCGCGTCGCGGTCAGTTCTGGCGTCGAGGTCTGATCCATAAGGCTGATCTGCCGCCACAGTGGTTCGCAGCACTGTAGGGCCTCGATCCCGGGCGTCAGGACTAGAGCGCTCCCATCCCACTCATCCGGGTGGGCGCCCCGAACCACTCGTCTCGCGTCGAGCAGAACCCAGCTCATCTGCGCACGCAAGAATGCTTCGTCCACGTAGAGCGTCCACACGCGGACCGATGGCATCGGGCGCATCGAGCACCACTGGCCTGCGCCGAGCGCCAGCACGGTTCCGGCGACCAGCTCGTGCGATCCCGTTGCCGTATCCACGCGAGCACGCCCTTCCAAGACGTACACGATCTTCGCGTGCGCAAACACCGCCCGACGAACCGGAGCCGTCCTTGCGCTCTCGACCGCGAACAGGGGGAGGCCGCACGATCGCATGGCGATCAACTCCAGGGTTCGGCTTGTCGTCGCGTATCCCCCGTCCCAGCGCTGCGCGCCCGAGGACGTCTTGCGCGCGGGTCGCTGCCGACTCCCGCGATCACGCATTCAGTGCCGCGGTTGGCGGGGTGCAGGCGGCGCGGACCGAAGGGCAAAGGCCGGAGACCCCGTCGATGATGACCGCGGCAACGACAAGCGACGGAGTCGAGAGAATCCAGCCGTTGACGAGCGTGAACACCGCAGTCACGGCCACGCCGAGAAAGCGCACCGGCCATACCTCCAAGGGTGGCGAGGAAAACAGCTTCGATGAGGAACTGCTGGCGGATGTGGACGCGAGTAGAAGCAAGGGCTCGATGCAATCCGATTCCCGGCGACGTTTCAAGACCGGGGAGTTCCATGACCGGTGCCTCCGGGGCTTGATGGCGCTGACCTGCAGCCACCGCCGGACACTGGGGGACGTGATCACTCCCATACGGCGCGAGCCCCGCTGTCGCCAACAATCACGATCGCGACGATTGCGAACACCCCGACCAACGAGAGCAGGACCGAAACGCCGATTGAAATAGCGCGCGCGACGCGCGGACGGGTCACTCGCGCTTCGGGGTGACCCGGGCGCGGACGAACGAAGAAGCGGAGCCATCCCCATTGCGCCCAGGCTCCAGCGAACAGCAAGAAGGCGCCAGCAGTCGCGATGTCCGCAATCTCCGTGTGCGCGGTCACTGCTGCTGTCTGACCTACCTGGGTTGCAAGAGCCTCACCGGACTGCTTGGTGAGGAGCGCTGCGATGAAGGCGGCGGTGGCGAGGATCGGGAAGACGATGCCGAGCCAGTCGCGCACCTTGGGGATCCATGCGGCAGCGATGGCCAGAACCGCGACAACCGGCACCACAACAACTACAGCGTGGACGAAGAGAGGATGTAGCGGAAGACCATCGAACAGCCAAGACAAGGGACACTCCTTCTTTCAGTTTCAGGGGGTTGGGGGATGAATCGGAGCGCGACGCAATCCGAACGGTGGCGAGAAACTAGGGCGTGTTGATCAAGAAGGTGCGGGGTGGCCAGCCGCCGCGAGTTGCGCGG
>CANSLE010000308.1 GCA_947647645.1 uncultured Microbacterium sp. | reverse complement strand
CGCGCGCGCGGCGACATCGTGCCGGCGGTGCTCCGCGACGAGCTTCGAGTCGCGCAGCCCCTCGGGGATGCGGCGCCGTGCCCCGGCGGCATCCATCACCGCGGCACCGACGGCGACCGGTCCGGCCAGTGCGCCCCGGCCCACCTCGTCGCACGCGATGACGAGGGCGTGTTCCCTGAGGAGACGGCGCTCGACCGTCAGCCGCGGGAGGACGACGCTCATCCCGATCCCGGGGCGGGCACCCCCGCGAAGACCGCGTGGTGTCCGTCGATGGTGCCGAAGCGATCGAACGGCCAGGTGATCAGGAATGCGCGGCCGACGACGTTGTCGACGGGCACGAAGCCCTTGTTCGGCTGATTCATGTTGTACCGGGAGTCCCGCGAATGGTCGCGGTTGTCACCCATCACCCACAGCGCGTTCTTCGGCACGACCACGTCGAACGGGACCGGCTGAGGAGCCGTCTGCCCGGGCGAGAGGTTCAGGTAGGGCGTCTCGTCGATCGGGGTGCCGTTGACGGTGACCTGTCCGATGGCGTTGCAACAGACGACGTGGTCGCCGCCGACGCCGACGATGCGTTTGATGAGGTGCTCGTCGCTGTCGGAGGCGGTGATGCCGACGAGTGAGAGGAGCCAGTCCGCCCCCTCGGCCAGCGGCGACTGCGGGGGCGTGGCCGGGGCGGGCGGCAGCCAGCCGCCCGGATCCCGGAAGACGACCACGTCACCGCGCTGGTAGCCGCCGAAGCGCGGCGTCAGCTCGTCGACGAGGATTCGATCCTTGATCATCAGCGTCTGCTCCATCGACCCCGACGGGATGTAGAACGAGCGCACCAGGAACGTCTTGATGACGAATGAGACGACGACGGCGATCAGCACGATCACCAGCACGTCGCGCAGCAGCATCCAGACGCCTCGGCGGCGACGCGTGCGGGAGGGGAGCGCCGTCTCCGGCACCATGGTGTTGTCCGAACTCATGCCTGTCTTTCTCGAACTCGGAGCCGCCCGTCGGAACCGCTCCTCAAGGGTCGCACATACCCGGGCGTTCGGCGTCCCACGCCCCGCCGCACAACGACAGATGCCCCGGACCGTGGCGGTCCGGGGCATCCGTGCAGCGTACGCGTCAGCGGTCGCGCTTCTCCTTGATCTTGGCCTTCTTGCCGCGGAGGTTCCGCAGGTAGTAGAGCTTCGCGCGACGCACATCGCCGCGGGTGACGACCTCGATGTGGTCGATGACCGGGCTGTGGACCGGGAAGGTACGCTCGACGCCGACCTGGAAGCTGATCTTGCGGACGGTGAAGGTCTCGCGCACGCCGTCGCCGGAGCGTCCGATGACGACGCCCTGGAAGACCTGGATACGCGAGCGGTTGCCCTCGGTGATGTTGACGTGCACCTTCACGGTGTCGCCGGGGGCGAAAACGGGGATGTCGCTGCGCAGCGATGCTGCGTCGACGGCGTCGAGGATCTGCATGATCGTTTCTTCCTGCGACCGCCTCAGGTCGATCGCGAGATGGGGATGGGAAAGGAGTCGTGTGCCCGAGGCGGTCGTTGCCGACGCCGTACTCCCCTGAGGCAGAGCCTGTTCAGGGCACAAACATCCATTCTGCCACGGATGCCGGGGGCATCCAAACCGCCCACGTTCACGCCGGCGGCGGCGTCTTCTCCCGGATGACGATGACCTCGTCCTGGACGTCGGGACGTGGACTCTGCTCACGCGGAGGCGGAACGTATCCCACGCCGCCGGAGGTGCGCAGGATCGAGATGCGCGGACCGGCCTCGCGCCAGAGCTGCGAGAGCGACGTCCACATGGCCGCGATACCGGCGACGATCGCCACCGCGAGCACGGGCCACCACCAGCGAGCGTCGAACACGCCCAGCGCGATGACCAGCACATGCCAGCCACCGATGACACCGGCATCCGTCCATGAGACGGCACCTTCGGCGCGCACCGTGCCGCGCGCCCGCACCATGAGGGCGACGATCAGCTGCCAGACGAAGACGATCGGAGCCGACAGCAGCACCCAGAGCAACGCCCAGGGGCTCGCGCCGAAGGCGATCCAACCGATGACGAGCCACAACGGCAGCACGAACGCCGCCGGGATCAGCCACCGGAAGAACGTCTGTCGCATCCACATGTCTTCGATGCTACGCCGGTCCGCGACAATGGACTCTGACGAAAGGATCACGATGATCGAGCTGCGCACCCCCGCCGAGATCGAGGCGATGCGTCCCGCCGGACGCTTCGTCGCCGAGACGCTGGCGGCTCTCCGCGAGGAGACGAAGGTCGGAACCAACCTCCTGGCGATCGATCGGCGCGCACACGACCTCATCCGTCGCGCCGGCGCAGAGTCCTGCTACATCGACTACCACCCCTCGTTCGGCGCCAGCCCGTTCGGCAAAGTCATCTGCACCTCTGTCAACGACGCGGTCCTGCATGGTCTCCCCCACGACTACGCACTCCGCGACGGCGACCTCGTCACACTGGACTTCGCCGTGTCCGTCGACGGCTGGGTGGCCGACTCGGCGGTGTCGTTCGTCGTCGGCACGCCCCGCGACGAGGATCTCGCGCTCATCGACACGACGCAGCGCGCGCTGGATGCCGCGATCGCGGCAGCCGCGGTCGGCGGCCGCATCGGCGACATCTCCCACGCCATCGCCGAGGTGGCCCGCGCCGACGGCTACGACATCAACACCGACTTCGGGGGACACGGCGTCGGACGCACGATGCACGGCGACCCCCATGTCCCGAACGACGGCAAGCCCGGTCGGGGCTATCCGTTGCGCGCCGGTCTGGTGGTCGCGCTGGAGCCCTGGTTCCTGCAGACGACCGACGAATTGGTGACCGATCCGGACGGGTGGACGTTGCGCAGCGCGGACGGATCGCGCGGCGCGCACGCCGAGCACACCGTGGCGATCACCGACGAGGGTCCGCTCGTCCTCACCGATCGCTCGTTCCTCAGCGTCGACTGATCGACCTCCGGCGCCGGCGCGCCTGCCGCGTCAGTCCCCGAGCAGGTCCGGGCGGCGCGTTCGCGTGCGGTCGACCTGCTGATCGCGGCGCCACTGCGCGACGCGTCCGTGGTGCCCGGACAGGAGGACCTCGGGGACCTCGTAGCCGCGCCAGGACGACGGCTTGGTGTACGAAGGGTACTCGAGGAGGCCGTCCTCGTGGGACTCCTCGACAAGGCTGTCGGGATTGCCCACGACGCCCGGCAGGAGGCGGCCCACCGCCTCGATCATGGCCATCGCCGCGACCTCGCCGCCGTTGAGCACGTAGTCGCCGATGCTGG
>CANSLE010000307.1 GCA_947647645.1 uncultured Microbacterium sp. | reverse complement strand
CCGACGCTCTGCGCGCGGCCGCGGCGCACGCCTTCGACGCGGGGGTGGGCATCACCGCCGTGATCGGCGCGGTGCTCGTCGCCATCGCGGCGGTCATCGCGGCCACTACGCTGAAGGGGTCCCGCAGCGCGCACATCGAGCACTGAGCCGTCCTCCACGGACGACGACGCCGATCGCGCCGACCGTCCATGAGTTCGAGCAGTTTCGAGGAGTTCCATGTCGCGCGTCATCAAGCTGGCCGTCATCCCGGGTGACGGCATCGGTCCCGAGGTCGTCGGCGAGGCGGAGAAGGTGCTCGACGCCGTGACCGCGGCATCCGACGTGATCTTCGACAAGACCCGCTTCTCCCTCGGCGCGGCGCGCTACCTCGAGACCGGCGACACGCTCACCGACGACGACCTCGCAGCCATCGCGGCGCACGATGCGATCCTGCTGGGCGCGGTCGGCGGTGTGCCCGGCGATCCACGACTGAAGGACGCGAACATCGAGCGGGGGCTTCTGCTGAAGCTCCGCTTCTCCCTCGATCACTACGTCAATCTGCGCCCGTCGACGCTGTACCCGGGCGCCCCCGGCCCGCTGGCCGCCCCCGGCGAGATCGACTTCGTCGTGGTCCGGGAGGGTACCGAGGGGCCCTACGTCGGCAACGGCGGCTCCATCCGCGTGGGCACGCCGCACGAAGTCGCCAATGAAACGTCGGTCAACACGGCCTTCGGTGTCGAGCGCGTCGTCCGCTATGCGTTCGCGCAGGCCGAGCGGCGCCGCAAGAAGGTCACGCTCGTCCACAAGACGAACGTCCTCGTTCACGCGGGCGGCATGTGGAAGCGGATCGTGGATGCCGTGGCATCCGAGCACCCGGACGTGACCGTAGACTATGTCCACATCGACGCGGCCACCATCTATCTGGTCACGAACCCGGGCCGCTTCGACGTGATCGTCACCGACAACCTCTTCGGAGACATCCTCACCGACCTGGCCGGCGCCGTCACCGGAGGCATCGGCCTCGCCGCATCGGGGAACATCAACCCCGACGGCGCGTTCCCCTCGATGTTCGAGCCCGTGCACGGCTCGGCGCCGGACATCGCGGGACAGCAGAAGGCCGACCCCACGGCCGCGATCCTCTCCGTCGCGCTCATGCTCGACCATCTCGGGCTGGCCGACGAATCCGCGCGCGTCACCCGCGCCGTCGAGGAGGACATCGCCGCCCGGGGCACGGAGCCCCGCACCACCGCACAGGTCGGCGACGCCATCGCGGCGGCCGTCCAGGCGTAGCCTGGAACCGCGCACGCCGAACCGCTCACACCCTCAGGACAGAACATGAGCCTCACCTACGAACCCGACGCCGGACTCGCCCCCCTGGAGTTCGCGATCACCCGCAACCTCGCGGCGAAGTCGGCCGCCGAGCGAGAGCAGCTGCTCGCCGACCCGGCCTTCGGCACCACCTTCACCGACCACATGGTCGACATCTGCTGGTCGGTGCGCGGCGGCTGGCACCGTCCCCGCGTGCAGCCCTACGGGCCCCTCTCGCTCGATCCCGCCGCGGCCGTGCTGCACTACGGCCAGGAGATCTTCGAGGGCATCAAGGCCTACCGTCACGCCGACGGCTCGGTGTGGACGTTCCGACCCGACCAGAACGGGCGCCGTCTGCAGCGCAGTGCCCGGCGCCTCGCCCTGCCCGAACTCCCCGTGGAGTACTTCATCGAGTCGCTGAAGGCGCTCATCGCCGTCGACGGGGCCTGGGTGCCCTCGGGGGTGGACCAGAGCCTGTACCTGCGGCCGTTCATGTTCGCGAAGGAGGCGTTCCTGGGCGTGCGGCCGGCCAACAAGGTCGGGTACTACGTCATCGCGTCTCCCGTGGGCGCGTACTTCAAGGGCGGTGCCAAGCCGGTGTCGATCTGGCTCAGCGAGGACTACGCGCGCGCCGGCAAGGGCGGTACGGGTGCCGCCAAGACCGGTGGCAACTACGCCGCGAGCCTGCTGCCGCAGGCCGAGGCGTACGAGCAGGGCTGCGACCAGGTCGTCTTCCTCGACCAGGACCGCAACGTCGAGGAGCTCGGCGGCATGAACGTCGTGTTCGTCTACAAGGACGGAACGATCGTCACCCCTCAGTCGGCGTCGATCCTCGAGGGGATCACGCGGGACTCCATCCTGCAGCTCGCGGCCGATCGCGGGCACAAGGTGGAGGGCCG
Organism: uncultured Microbacterium sp.; assembly: GCA_947647645.1. Lineage (GTDB taxonomy): Bacteria > Actinomycetota > Actinomycetes > Actinomycetales > Microbacteriaceae > Microbacterium. The sequence goes on along the minus strand of CANSLE010000307.1, from coordinate 1,100 downwards.
GGCGATCTCGATCGACGAGTGGCGTGACGGGGTCGCCTCGGGCGACATCGTCGAGGTGTTCGCATGCGGAACCGCCGCCGTGGTGGCGCCGATCGGCGTGCTGAAGGGGCGAGACTTCGTGGACGAGCAGCCGCTCGGTCCGCTCGCGCAGTCGCTGCGCGAGGAGCTCACCGACATCCAGTACGGTCGGCGCGAGGACACGCACGGCTGGCTCGTACGTCTCGACGAGCCGGCGGACGGCCCGGAGTCGGCCGAGTGAGGGTCGTCCGCTTCAGCCACGACGACAGGATCCGCTTCGGGATCGTCGACGACACCGAGCTCGTCGTGCTTGCGGGAGACCCGCTCTTCGCGGGCTTCGAGACGACGGGGGAGCGGGTGCCGCTCGGTGACGTCGCCCTCCTCGCGCCCGTGATCCCGCGGTCGAAGATCGTCTGCGTCGGCAAGAACTACCGCGATCATGCGGCCGAGATGGGCGGCGAAGCCCCCGAGGCGCCGCTGCTGTTCCTCAAGCCCAACACCGCGGTCGTCGGCCCCGGCGACGCCATCGTCCGTCCGCCCCAGTCGGAGCGCACGGATTTCGAGGGCGAGCTCGCGGTCGTGATCGGTCGTGTGGCGAAGAACGTCACGGCATCCGAGGCCCTCGACTACGTGTTCGGCTACACGATCGGCAACGACGTGACGGCACGTGATCTGCAGAAGGCCGACGGGCAGTGGGCGCGAGCCAAGGGCTTCGACACGTTCTGTCCGCTGGGTCCGGCCATCGAGACCGAGTTCGACCTCGACGGCGGCGGGCGCATCGTGACGCGGGTCGACGGTGAGGTGCGTCAGGACGGCCCGATCTCGGACATGGTCCACTCGGTCCCCGAGATCATCGCCTACGCATCCGCCGCGTTCACGCTGCTGCCGGGGGACGTGATCCTCACCGGTACACCCGCGGGAATCGGCCCGTTCGAGGCGGGGCAGACGATCGAGATCGAGATCACGGGACTCGGCACGCTTCGCAACTCCGCGCGCAACGCGTGACGAGCGCGGCACCGGCGGTGGATGCCGCGGCCGTCGTCCGTGTGCAGCGGCGGACCGTTCGGGTCCTCGCCGCGGGG
>CANSLE010000306.1 GCA_947647645.1 uncultured Microbacterium sp. | reverse complement strand
CGCGCGCCTGTACGCCGCCTCGGGCGATCGCCGTCATCTCGCACTCGCGGAGCGCGCGATCGACGACGACCTCGGGACGTGCGTGTGGGCCGACGACGGGTCCCTGCACGTCGACGAGGGATGGCGCGCCCTGCCGCACCTGGGCTCCGGGTCGGCGGGCGTCGGACTCGCTCTCCTCGCCGTGGCGCCGTTCGCGCGGGACGACCGTCACGCCGCCTCGTTCGAGGGCATCCACCGTGCCGCCTGCGCCGAGCTGGTCGCACAGTCCGGGCTGCTCGAGGGCCGCGCGGGACTCATCCACTTCCTCCTCGCCGTGCGCGGAGCGGGCCTCGGCACGGCAGAGACGGATGAGGCGCTGACCAGGCATATCCGGACGCTCCGCCTGCACGGCGTGCGCCGAGAAGACGGCATCGCCTTTCCCGGCAACGGCCTGCTGCGCCTGTCGTGCGACCTCGCGACAGGCGCAGCGGGCGTGCTCAGCGCGCTCATCGCCTTCCGCGACGCTGCGCACCGCTCCGACGCGGCGCCGCTGCTCGACTCCCTCCGGAGGCATCACCCGTCCAGGTCGGAGACGACCGGGCCCGACCCCGAGAGGAGGTGAACCATGGGCTACCTGCTTTCACTCCAGTGCCTCGACCGGCGCGATGGCGAGCAGCGCGACGTCGTGTTCGCGAGCACGACGTCGGCCGGCATCTGCTACAGCACGACGTCGGCCGGCATCTGCTGAGCCGGACCGCACCCTCGGCGCCGCCACGATCACACGGCTGCACCGAGGGTGCCCTCTTTTCCGCCGGTTCGGCGGGCGAGCAGACGCACCCTGTCGCCCGGCGAACCCCTGTCCCTAGGATGGCGGCATGGCAGCCGCGGGAGGACCCGAGTGGATCGTTCGCGAAGACGCGAGCCTTCCCGTCCTCGTCGCCCTCTACCTGCGCCAGGTGCTCGGCATCCGTTTCCCCGAGGAGCTGCCGCACCTGCGCGGCATCCCGCCGACGGCCGCCACACCCATCGGCGAGTACGACGATCGCCCCGCCATCGAGCGCCAGTGGCGCGCCTACTGGGACCTGACCCTCGAGCCGCAGGCGAATCCGTCGCCGGTGCCGCTCGAGCTCATCGACGGATTCGACACCCTCGTGGCCCTGCCGGTCGAGGGGTTCGCCGCGTTCCAGTCGGTGATCTCCCCCCACGGGCAGGATGCCGTGGCTTACGCCCGTGCCGCGCATCAGCGCTACCGCTCGAACCTCGGCAGCGGCGCGTCCTACCGCGCTTACGCCAGTGCGATCGCCGAGCACGAGCGCGTCGTGGGACGGCGAGCGCACTCGTTCGAGCTCAACGTGCAGGTGCTCCCCTTCGAACAGCGCGGGGTCTGGTGGATCGGTGCGCTGACGATCGCCGTCACCGACGGGCTGCGCGGCGACATCGTGGCCTTCGACGCCGCCGTCGGGCCGATCATCGCCGACATCGCCTGACCGCGGCGGGCGCAGGTGGCGGTGCCGCTACTCGACGTCGTCGACGGTGATGACCTCGCGGTCGACGCGCACCTCGCGCGCGCGCCGCGACAGCGACCGATCGAGGATGAGCGCGATCGCCCCGCCGATGGCGACCCCGACCGGGATCGCGAACAGGCAGACGAACCCGAAGACCTGCGACGTCGAGTACGAGACGCCCGTGCTGGCGCTGACGTTCTCCGTGCCGTTGAACGCGAAGGTGAGCACCACCGCGGCCAGGATGCCGAGGGCGGCGCCGGCCCCCAGGAACACCGTGTACCGCGGGGTGCGACGCACATGCGCGGTCTCGATGCGGTGCTCAGCGGCGGGGGTCATGAAGTCATTGTCCCACCCCCGCAGGGCTCGCGCGCGACACCGACCTCTCATCTGGGCGCGGTAACCTGCGGCTATGACGGCATCCGCTTCCCTGGCTTCCGACGGCGCGACGACCCCGGTCCCGGATGCGAGGCCACATGTGGTCATCATCGGCGGGGGGTTCGCCGGCATCAGCGCGGCACGAGCGCTGCGCCGCGCCGCGGTCCGCGTGACCCTCGTCGACCGCCGCGTGTACAACACCTTCCAGCCGCTGCTCTACCAGGTCGCCACCGGCGGGTTGAACCCCGGCGACGTCACCCACTTCCTCCGCAGCCTGCGAGTGCGCCAGCCCAACCTCGACGTCGTGCACGAGCACCTGATGGAGATCGACACGGATGCCCGCACGGTGCGTCTGCTCGACGGTCAGGAGATGTCGTACGACTACCTGCTCGTCGCGAACGGGGTCACGACGGCCTACCACGGCACCCCCGGCGCGAAGGAGAACTCGTTCGCGGTCTACTCCCGCTCGCAGGCGATCGCGATCCGCGACGCCCTCTTCACGCGGCTGGAGCGCGTCGCCGTACAGGGCGGGCGCACCAAGGGGCTCTCGGTCGTCGTGATCGGCGGCGGGCCGACCGGCATCGAGATGGCGGGCGCCCTCGCCGAGCTGCGCGACCAGGGACTCGAACCGGCATACCCCGAGCTCGACGGCGACGCCTTCCGCATCACGCTCGTGCAGCGCAGCGAGATCCTCAAGCCGTTCGTCCCGAAGCTCCGCGACTACGCGGCCGCCCAGCTCCGGCGCCGCGACGTCGAGCTCCGCCTCGGGGCGGGTGTGGACGAGGTGCGACCGGATGCCGTCGTGCTCTCGGACGGCACGGTGCTGCCCTCCGATCTCACCGTGTGGGCGACGGGCGTCGCGCCGCACGAGGAGGTGCGCGACTGGAGCCTGCCGCTGGACAAGGGCGATCGCATCCGCGTCGGCGAGGACCTGCAGGTCGAGGGGCTGCCGGGGGTCTTCGCCGCCGGCGACGTCGCGATCGCGCCGCAGGATCTGCCCCAGCTGGCGCAGCCGGCGATCCAGGGCGGCGAGCACGTGGCGCGCCAGATCGTGCGCCTCATCGCGGGTGAGCCGACCGAGCCGTTCTCGTACTACGACAAGGGCCAGCTGGCGATCATCGGCCGCCGATCCGCGATCGGTGAGCTCCCCGGCGTCGCGAACCTGCCGGTGCTGCACCGCCTGCGCCTCCTCGGCAAGATCCCGCTGCTGCGCAAGACGGTGGCGCTCACCGGATCGGCCGCCTGGATGACGTGGCTGTTCGTCCACATCGCGAGCCTGCTCGGCCCGCGCAACAAGCTGATGGTGCTCATCGGGCTGGTCGCGCGCTACGGTGTGCACATCTACCGCACACCCGTGCCGATCGTCGGCGACGTGCCCGCGATCCGCCCCTCGAAGGCGCAGCGCCGCCGCCTCACCCCCGAACAGCGCGCCGCGGCGGACG
>CANSLE010000305.1 GCA_947647645.1 uncultured Microbacterium sp. | reverse complement strand
CGCCGCGGCCCACGGCCCCGGAAAGCCCACCGTGGCGGGGTCGATGAGCACGAGCGACGCCACGATGCCAGCAACGCCGATCCAGGCCAGCAGCGCCGCAGCCGCCGCGGGGACCCGGCGCAGCAGGGGCACCGCCGTCGCGAGCAGTGCACCCAGACCGAACTCCCACGCCCGGGTCGCGGTCGAGAAATACGCCGCCGTCGGCGCCGAGGCGCCTTGCACGAGCGCCCACCCGAAGGATGCCGCGATCACGACGACCGCCCACCCCGCGACCACGGCCACGGCCGCCCGTCCGCGGCGTGCGACAGCGGGAACGACCAGCAGCGAGACGATCAACAGCCCTGGCCAGACGAGGTAGAACTGCTCCTCGACCGACAGCGACCAGAAGTTCTGCAGCGGTGACACGGCGTCACCGGCATGGAAGTAGTCGGTGCCCTGCTGCGTGAAGCGCCAGTTCGACACCAGCAGGAGCGCGGAGACACCGTCCCACAGCACCTGTTCCGCCCGCGCACGACCGAAGAGCGCGAACGCGGCGCCGATGACCGCGCCCACCGTGACGATCGCGGCCGGCAGGAGGCGGCGGGCGCGCCTGCCGTAGAAGCGCGCCAGCCGGATGCGGCCCGTGCGCCTCTGCTCGCGCAGCAGCATCCCGGTGATGACGAAGCCGGAGATCACGAAGAAGACATCGACGCCGGCAAACCCGCCGCGCGGCCATCCGGCGGCATGCGCGCCGATGACGGCCAGCACGGCGAGCGCGCGCAGACCTTGGATGTCGGAACGAAGAGGCACAGAGACACCGGAGGGGAAGAGGGCTGAACTCAGCCTAAGGGAGCGCTCCCAGTGTCGCGGTGCACGACATCATGCCCGCGATCACCGACGATCGGGCCCATCTCCCCGCCTGTCCCTCGGTTCGGGGTCGCGTGTGGGCGCCGCCGCGCGCGCACCGCGACCAGGAGCGACCCCGAACCGGCGGCGCGGCGCAGGGTCAGTGGAAGAGGCGACGCCAGACGTTGGTCTCGGCGAGGTCGATCAGCTCGTCGCCACGACCCGACAGCACCGTCCGCAGGGCCCACAACGAGAACCCCTTCGCCTGAGCGAGCGTGATCGCGGGCGGGATCGCGAGCTCCTGCCGGGCGGTGACCACGTCGACGAGCACCGGTCCGTCGACGGCGAGCGCCTCGGCGAGGGCGCCGCGCAGGTCGCTCCCCTTCTCGACGCGGATGCCGGTGATGCCCATCGCCTCCGCGATCGCCGCGAAGCTCGGGTTCTCGAGCCCGGTGCCGAAGTTCACGATGCCTGCGGCCTTCATCTCCAGCTCCACGAAGTTCAGCGACGAGTTGTTGAAGACGACGATCTTCACCGGCAGGTCGTTCTGGCGGATCGAGAGCAGATCGCCCAGCAGCATCGCGAGCCCGCCGTCGCCGGCGAGCGCGATGACCTGGCGCGACCGGTCGACGCCCTGGGCTCCGAGCGCCTGCGGCATGGCGTTGGCCATCGACCCGTGCGCGAACGAGCCGATGAGGCGACGCTCGCCGTTCATGCGGAGATAGCGGGCGGCCCAGATCACGGGGCTGCCGACGTCGGCCGTGAAGACGGCATCCTCGTCGGCGAGCTCGTCCAGCACTCGCGCGACGTACTCCGGCCGCACCGGTGCCTTGCCGTCGTCGATGGCCAGGTCATCCAGCCGCTCGCGGGTCTTGCGGTAGTGCGCGACGCTCTCCTCGAGGTGCGACGAGGAACGGTCCCCCTGCAGCAGCGGCAGGAGCGCGTTCGCCGTCTCCTTCACCCCGCCGACGAGGCCGACGTCGATCGGGGTGCGTCGTCCCAGCTGCTCGCCGCGGACGTCCACCTGGATGACTGTGGCCTTCGACGGGTAGAACTGCCGATACGGGAAGTCGGTGCCCAGCATGAGGAGCGTGTCGCACGACTCCATCGCCTTGTAGCCCGACGCGAAGCCCAGCAGCCCCGTCATGCCGACATCGTGCGGGTTGTCCCACTCGATGTGCTCCTTGCCGCGGAGGGCGTGCACGATCGGCGCCTGCAGCACCTCCGCGAGGGCCAGCACCTCGTCGTGGGCGCCGGCGACACCCGCGCCGGCGAGGATCGTCACCTTCTTCGCGTCGTTGAGCGCGGTCGCGGCGGCGGCCAGGGCGGATGCCGCGGGCAGCACCGTCGATCCCGTCGCCCGGATCGGGGCGGTCGGCCGCCGATCGGGAGCGTCGGCGAAGAACACGTCGCCGGGCACCACGACGACCGCGACACCGCGCTTCTCGACCGCCGTGCGCATCGCGATCTCCAGGACCCACGGCAGCTGCGCGGGGTCGGCGACGAGCTCGGTGTAGACGCTGCACTCGCGGAACAGCTCCTGCGGATGGGTCTCCTGGAAGTACGTGCTGCCGATCTCGGCCGACGGGATGTGCGACGCGATCGCCAGCAACGGCACACGGTTGCGGTTGGCGTCGAACAGACCGTTGATGAAGTGCAGGTTTCCCGGGCCGCACGAGCCCGCGACGACGGCGAGCTCGCCCGTCAGCTCCGCCTCGGCTCCGGCCGCGAAGGCCGCGGCCTCCTCATGCCGCATGTGCATCCAGCGGATCGCGTCGCCGGCGCCGTCGCGGCGCAGCGCGTCGGTGAACGCATTGAGCGAGTCGCCGGGAAGACCCCAGATACGGGTGACGCCGGCACGCTTGAGAGTCTCGATGAAGAAGTCTGCAACATTCGCCATGCCCCCGACGCTACGCCGCCGAGCTTCGAAACGCCCCCCTGACGTTCGTCGGAGCCCTTTACCCCCGCTGTGAGTCAGTGGCCTGTGAGGACCTGCCGGGATGGGCGTATGGGTTTCGTGTGAGCCCGTACACGAGAGGACCCCCGCGATCTAGGAATGACCTCATGACATTGACCGCCGTCCTCCCTTCTCTTCGCCGCAGCATCCCCGATCCGCTCGATGAACGGCTCTGGCCGGAGCACACCGTCTCCACCGTGGTGGACGTCGTCGTCGGCGCCGTCTCGCTGGTGCGGCTCGCCGAGCTGGAGGGCACACCCTGCGTCATGACCGGCGACCTGCACCATCCCAAGGCCCGCGACGCCCGGGCGCGCGGCATCGGTACCGACGTCACCGTCATCGTCATGCGGGTCGCACTCCGCGTCGACACCCAGGACGGCCGGCGCGTCGCCACCGTCGACAGCCACCTCGGCGATCTGCCGGCGCGCTGGAGCGAGTGCCGGCTGATCGGCCGGGTCTCGACGGCCCGCGCCGTGTCCGTCGACCTGGCGCCCGATGTGCCCGACGACGCCGCACGGGTCTCC
>CANSLE010000304.1 GCA_947647645.1 uncultured Microbacterium sp. | reverse complement strand
CCTCATCGCGGCGGCGAACGCCGGGACGCTCGCCGTCCCCGTGGCGCGGACCTTCCCGCTCGAGGACGCCCCCGCCGCGCTCGCGCTGCTGGCCGAGGGACATCCCGGGGGAGCCCTGGCGCTGATCCCGTGAGTTTCGTCGAGCTCGTCGCGCAGGTGTACGCTGTCCCCATGCGCGCGTTCGGCCTCCTTCTTAGCCGCCGCGACGAGACCTCGTTCTAGGGCCTTCCTCGTCGCGGAGCTTGGCATTTTCTGCCGCCGGCGGCCCGCCCTCATCAGACGAGAGAAGCGAACCCCATGAAGAACACGCAGCAGCCGTCCGGCATGCCGATCCACAAGTACCGCTCGTTCCACGAGCAGATCCGTGTCGACCTGCCCGATCGCACGTGGCCCGACGCCCGCATCACGACCGCGCCACGGTGGTGCGCCGTCGACCTGCGCGACGGCAACCAGGCCCTCATCGACCCCATGAGCCCCGAGCGCAAGCTCATCATGTTCGAGCTGCTCGTCGGCATGGGCTACAAGGAGATCGAGGTCGGCTTCCCCTCCGCCAGCCAGACGGACTTCGACTTCGTCCGTCAGCTCATCGAAGAGGACCGGATCCCCGACGACGTCACCATCCAGGTGCTCACGCAGGCCCGCGAACACCTCATCGAGCGCACCTACGAGGCGATCGCCGGCGCCAAGCAGGCGATCGTGCACCTCTACAACTCGACGAGCGTGCTGCAGCGCGAGGTCGTGTTCCGCAGCGACAAGCAGGGGATCATCGACATCGCGCTGAACGGGGCGCGCCTGTGCCGTGAGTTCGAGAAGCGCATCCCCGAGACGGCCGTCTACTACGAGTACTCGCCGGAGTCCTACACCGGCACGGAGCTCGAGTTCGCCGTCGACATCTGCAACCAGGTCATCGAGGTGTTCGAGCCGACGCCCGAGCGCAAGGTCATCATCAACCTGCCCGCGACGGTGGAGATGGCGACGCCGAACGTCTACGCCGACTCGATCGAGTGGATGAGCCGTCGCCTCGCGCACCGCGAGAACGTCATCCTGTCGCTGCACCCGCACAACGACCGCGGCACCGCGATCGCGGCCGCCGAGCTTGGGTACATGGCGGGGGCCGACCGCATCGAGGGGTGCCTGTTCGGCAACGGGGAGCGCACCGGCAACGTCGATCTGGTGGCTCTGGGCATCAACATGCTGACGCAGGGCGTCGACCCGCAGATCGATTTCAGCGACATCGACCAGGTCAAGCGCACCGCGGAGTACTGCAATCAGCTGCCGGTGCACGAGCGCAGCCCGTGGGCGGGCGACCTCGTGTTCACGGCGTTCAGCGGCTCGCACCAGGACGCCATCAAGAAGGGCTTCGAGGCCATGGAGGCGCGGGCCACAGCATCCGGGGTCACCGTCGACGAGATCGAGTGGGCCGTGCCGTACCTGCCGATCGACCCCAAGGACCTGGGCCGCTCCTACGAGGCGGTCATCCGTGTCAACTCGCAGTCCGGCAAGGGCGGCGTCGCGTACCTGCTGAAGACCGACCACGCGCTGGATCTGCCCCGCAAGCTCCAGATCGAGTTCTCCGGGGTCGTTCAGGCGAAGACGGATGCCGAGGGCGGCGAGGTCTCCAGCGACCAGATCTGGGGCATCTTCACCGACGAGTACCTGCCGGCGCGCGACGCGGACGAGAAGTGGGGCCGCTTCGAGCTGCTGTCCACCCGGACGCAGAGCGACATGTCGGGCGAGGTGTCACTGGAGGTCACCCTCCGCGACGGCGACGAGACCTTCTCCACGCGCGGCATCGGCAACGGTCCGGTGTCCGCTTTCCTCGATGTCGTGCGCGCGCAGGGCTTCGAGCTGACGTTGTACGACTACGTCGAGCACACGCTCAGCGCCGGCGGCGATGCACAGGCCGCCTCGTACGTCGAGCTGCAGGTCGACGGGGAGCGGCTGTGGGGCGTCGGCATCGACGGCGACATCTCCACGGCGTCGCTGAAGGCGATCGTGTCGTGCGTCAACCGCGCGATCCGCACCCGCGAGCGCTCCGCCTCGTTGGCCGCAGTCTGACGCCGCCCCCTCCGGGAGCGAGGGGGGTCAGGGGCGGATGATCGGGATCGCGCTCGTCTCGACGGCAACTTTGCGGCGGTACAGGGCGCGCTGCTCGGGCAGTGAGATGTCGAAGATCACGGCCAAGAGGCGGATGACGGTCGTCACGATCACGCACGCGATCGCGGCCGCGACCAGCGGCGCACCGAGCGCGTGGGCGAAGGCGAGGATCGCGCAGCCGACCGCGGCGGCGACCGCGTAGAGCGAGCCGACGTGCATGATCGCCACCGGCAGCCCCATGATGACGTCGCGCAGGATACCGCCGCCCACCGCCGCACAGACGCCGACGAAGACGGCGGGAACGACAGGCAGGCCGAGCGCGAGCGCCTTCGAGGTGCCGAACGCGCCGAACAGACCGATGACCACGGCATCCAAGGCGACGATCACGCCGTTGAGGCGCTCGAAGATGTTGGCCAGCAGCATGCCGACGAGGGCGGCCCCGACGGCGGTGAGGAGATACCAGTTGCTCTGCAGCGTCGCGGGCTCGAGGTTGAGCAGCAGGTCGCGGATGATGCCGCCGCCCATCCCCATGACCGTGCCGACGATGACCACGCCGAGCAGATCGAGGCGGCGCTGGCCGACGAATCCGGACGAGAACAGCGCCCCCTGCACGCCGCCGAGCCCCACGGCGAGGAGGTCGGCCCAGAGGGGGATCACGAACAGCTGCTCCGTCACCTGTCCATTGTCTCCAATGCCGGCCGATGTCCGCGCCGGCGGGGATAATCGAGGAGTGCCCACCTACCGCGACGAGGTCGTGGTCCTGCGGACCCACAAGCTCGGGGAAGCGGACCGGATCGTGACGATGCTCAGCCGTCGCCACGGCAAGGTGCGCGCGGTCGCCAAGGGCGTGCGCCGCACGTCGTCGAAGTTCGGCGCCCGCCTCGAACCGTTCATGGTCGCCGATGTGCAGCTGTACCAGGGCCGCTCGCTCGACATCGTGCAGCAGGCCGAGTCGCTCGGGTCCTACGGCGCGGCGATCGTCGCGGACTACGACCGCTACACCGCGGCACACGCGATGGTCGAGACGGCCGACCGCCTGAACGAAGCGGAGGCGACACCTCAGCAGTACCTGCTGCTCGTCGGCGGGCTCCGCACGCTCTCTCAGGGGGGACGGGCCGCCCGCCCCGTGCTCGACTCGTACCTGCTGCGTGCGATGTCCCTATAGGGCTGGTCTGATGTGCTGTCAGTATTCGGGGGGTGATTCTTCTCGTTTGCGGTCTAATT
>CANSLE010000303.1 GCA_947647645.1 uncultured Microbacterium sp. | reverse complement strand
GACGTCGACGTCGGCCGGAGGGAGCAACCATGTCCACGATCGCCTTCATCGGCCTCGGCCACATGGGGACGCCCATGTCGGCGCACCTCGTCGCCGCCGGCCACCTCGTGCGCGGCGTCGACCCCGACCCGTCGGCCGCGGCGGCCGCCGCCGACCGCGGCGTGCAGGTCGTCGCGTCCGTCGTCGAGGCGCTGGAGGGTGCGGATGCCCCAAGCCCGAGCACGTGCGGGCCGTGTACGGCGCCCCGGACGGCGTCTTCGCGCGTGCCGCGGCATCCACGCTCCTCCTGGACACTTCGACGGTCGACGTGGAGACCTCGCGCTGGTGCCATGACGAGGCCCGACAGCGCGGGCTGTCGTTCGTCGACGCGCCGATCTCCGGCGGCACCGCCGGCGCCGAGGCGCACACGTTGACGTTCATGCTGGGCGGACGCGACGCGGATGTGCAGCGCGCCCGCCTCGTGGTCGCTCCGATGGCCGCCAACGTGATCGCGTGCGGCGACGCCGGCGCGGGCATCGCCGCGAAGCTCGTCAACAACATGATGCTCTTCATCGGGGTGATGGCCGTGTCGGAGGGCTCGCAGCTCGCCGAGCAGCTGGGACTCGACGCGCAGGTGTTCTGGGACGTCGCCCGGGTGTCCTCGGCGGACTCCTGGGCCCTGCGCACCTGGTACCCCGTTCCGGGCATCGTCGACAAGGCGGCGGCGAACAACAACTTCGATGCGACCTTCTCCGTCGACCTCGCCCGCAAGGACTGCGGACTCGCCGTCCGTGCCGGCGACGAGACCGGGGTGCACCTGCCCGCCGCGCGCCTCGCGCTGAGCCAGCTCGACGAGCTCATCGCCGAGGGTCTCGGTGAGAAGGACTGCACGCTGGTGGCGCGGTTCGCGTCGCCCGACGGCACGCTCCGGGGCTACGACCCGGGGCGCGACGGCGCGCCCGCCCCCGTGTGACCGCGAGCCTGCAGACCCATCCGAGCGATCCCGATCGAGAAGAGACCATCGTGAGCATCACCGCTGCCGACGCCCCCGCCGCCGAGACCCTGACCGTCATCCCGCACATCGTGGGCGGCGAGCGCATCGTCGCGGACGGTCGCACCGGCCCCGTCTACAACCCGGCCACCGGGCGCCAGAGTGGCGAGGTCGCGCTCGCCTCGGCGTCCTTCGTCCACGAGGCGGCGCGCATCGCTCAGCAAGCCCAGCGCGGCTGGCGCGACACCGGCCTCGGCAAACGGCAGCAGGTCATGTTCCGCCTCCGCGAGGTCGTCGCCGCCCGCGCCGAGGAGCTGGCGCGCATCATCACCGCCGAGCACGGCAAGACGGTCGACGATGCGCTCGGCGAGGTCGCCCGCGGCCTCGAGAACGTCGAGTTCTGCACGAGCCTCATGCACCACCTCAAAGGCGACTACTCCGAGCAAGTCGCCTCCGGGGTCGACGTGCACCAGGTGCGTCAGCCGGTCGGCGTCGTCGCGTGCATCACGCCGTTCAACTTCCCCGCGATGGTTCCGCTGTGGATGGTGACGACGGCTATCGCCGCCGGCAACGCGGTCATCCTCAAGCCCAGCGAGCGCGACCCCTCGGCCGCGGTGTGGCTCGCGGACGCGTTCGCGGAGGCCGGGCTGCCCGCCGGCATCCTGAACGTCGTCCACGGGGACAAGGAGGCCGTCGACGCGCTGCTCGACGACCCGATCGTGCGCGCCGTCTCGTTCGTCGGCTCCACCCCGATCGCGAGGCACATCTACGCCCGCGCGGCCGCGAACGGCAAGCGCGTGCAGGCGCTCGGCGGTGCGAAGAACCACATGGTCGTCATGCCCGACGCCGATCTCGACGCCGCCGCCGACGCCGCCGTCTCGGCGGCGTACGGGTCGGCGGGGGAGCGGTGCATGGCCGTCTCCGTGGTCGTCGCCGTGGGCGAGGTCGCCGACCCCCTCATCGCGAAGGTCGCCGAGCGCATCGGGGGTCTCGTCATCGGGGACGGCGCCGATCCGCACACCGACATGGGCCCGCTCATCACGCGTGACGCGCTCGAGCGCGTGCGGGGGTTCGTGGCGGGTGCCGCCGACGAGGGCGCCCGCGTCGTGGTGGACGGCCGCGGGCTGGCGGTCGACGGTGAGGGCTTCTTCATCGGTCCCTCGCTCGTCGACGCGGTGAGCCCCGGCATGCGCGTCTACGACGAGGAGATCTTCGGACCCGTCCTGTCGGTGGTCCGTGTGGCGACGTACGACGAGGCGGTCGCGCTGATCAACGGCAATCGCTACGCCAACGGCACGGCGCTGTTCACTCGCGACGGCAAGACCGCACGCCAGTTCGAGTACGACATCGAGGTCGGGATGGTCGGGGTCAACGTGCCGATCCCCGTGCCGATCGGTGCGTTCTCCTTCGGCGGCTGGAAGGACTCGCTGTTCGGCGACACCCATATGTACGGACCGGAGGCGTTCAACTTCTACACGCGCCGCAAGGTCGTGACGACGAGGTGGCCGGAGGCGAGCGAGAGCCAGGTCAGCCTCGGCTTCCCGACCCACTGACACGGGCGGGGCTAGGCTGGACATCCACGTTCCGCTACATCGTCGGAGGTACACCATGGCGATCGCACGACTGCACGGAGGCCCGCTCGACGGGCAGGTGCTTCCCCTGGACGACGAGAACCAGGACCGCCTGATCATGCCCTACAGCGAGACCCAGATCGTCTACGAGCGCGCCGGGGCGGCGGAGAACACGGGCGAGGGCGACGGACCCACGTCGGCCGACTTCCACTTCGTCGAGGCCGAGGACGACATCGATCCCGACCCCGACGGTCGGGACGAGTGAGCGCGGAGCCCTCCCGCTCGCTCGAGATCGAGCTCACGTTCGACGTCGACGGCGACACCGGGCTGCCCGACCTTTCGGGCCTGCCGGGTGTCGCCGTCGTCGACGGCCCCGAGCGACGCGCGCTCGACGCGCGCTACCTCGACGTCGCGGACCTCTCCCTCGGTCGCTCCGGCTACGCCGTACGCCGCCGCACCGGAGGTCCTGACGCGGGGTGGCACATCAAGGGCCCCAAAGGGGCGGAGGGCGGCCGCGTCGAGACGCACTGGCCGCTGGAGGCTGCGGAAGCCGCCGGCGATCTCGCCGTTCCGGATGCCGTGGCATCCGCCGTCGCCGAGATCGCCCCGGGGGCGCTGACGCCCATCGCCCGTATCCGCAACGATCGCGACGCCTATCTGCTGCGTGACGCCGAAGGCGGCGTCCTCGCCGAGTTCGTCGACGATCACGTGGTCGCCGCCGACGAGCTCCGGGGCCTGGAGACCACCTGGCGCGAGTGGGAGTTCGAGCTCGGCCCCGCCGCACCGGCCGCGCC
>CANSLE010000302.1 GCA_947647645.1 uncultured Microbacterium sp. | reverse complement strand
CGGCCGTCGCGGAGAGCCGCTTCGACGTCGGCGTCGGGCTGTCCGGCGAGGGCCAGCATCTCGCGGGCGAGGGCGACGGTCAGCTCGACGATGTCGGCGGGGCCTCCCCCGGCGAGGACCTCCACGGACTCCCGCACCTCGTTGGCGTTGCCGATCGTGAGGCCGAGCGGCGTGTTCATGTCGGTGAGCAAGGCCGTCGTCGCGACACCGGAGTCGGTGCCGAGCGCCACCATCGTGCGGGCGAGCTCGCGTGCCTTGTCGACGTCGCGCATGAAGGCACCGGAGCCGAACTTGACGTCCAGCACGAGCGCATCGGTGCCCTCGGCGATCTTCTTGGACATGATGCTCGAGGCGATCAGCGGGATCGCCTCGACCGTGCCGGTGACGTCTCGCAGGGCGTAGAGGCGCTTGTCGGCGGGGGCGAGACCCGAGCCGGCGGCGCAGATCACGGCGCCGACATCACGCAGCTGCGCGAACATCTCGTCGTTCGACAGCGCTGCGCGCCACCCCGGGATCGACTCCAGCTTGTCGAGCGTGCCGCCGGTGTGACCCAGGCCGCGGCCCGACAGCTGCGGGACGGCGACGCCGAACGCGGCGACCAGGGGCGCCAGCGGCAGCGTGATCTTGTCGCCCACGCCACCGGTGGAGTGCTTGTCGACCGTGCGCTTGCCGAGACCGGCGAAGCTCATCCGCTCGCCGGAGGCGATCATCGCGTCCGTCATGACCCGGATCTCGTCGCGGCTCATGCCGTTGAGCAGCACGGCCATCGCGAACGCCGCCATCTGCGAGTCGGCGACGTACTCGCGGGTGTAGGCGTCGATCATCCAGCGCAACGCGTCGTCGGGGACGGCTCCGCCGTCGCGCTTGGTGCGGATGACGTCGACCGCGTCGAACGGCTCGACCGCGGCATCCATCGTCGCGCTCATCGCGACACCTCCTCGAGGTCGCGCGGACCGAACGCGTCGGGCAGCACCTCGTCCATCGTGCGGATGCCGGAGACGGTCTCCAGCAGCATTCCCGGCAGGGCGAACTCGTTGAGCAGCTGGCGGCAGCGCCCGCACGGCATGATCGTCTCACCGTCGTTGTTGACGCACACGAAGGCGACGAGCTGGCCGCCGCCCGACATGTGCAGGTCGCCGACGAGGGCGCACTCGGCGCAGAGCCCCACGCCGTAGGACGCGTTCTCGACGTTGCAGCCCGACACGATCCGCCCGTCGCTGACCAGCGCCGCCGCCCCCACCCGGTACCGGGAGTAGGGCGCGTAGGCGCGCCGCATGGCGTCGGTGGCGACGGCGCGCAGCTCGTCCCAGTCGATGTCGGTCATGTGAGAGGTCACTCCTTGATGTAGGGCTTGCCGGATGCCGCGGGCCCGCGGATCTGGCCGGCGAAGCCGACCACGGCGAGGATGGTCACGACGTACGGCAGCATGAGCATGAACTCGCTGGGGATGGGCGTCTTCAGGACCGTGAGCAGGTTCTGCAGGTTCGTCGCGAAGCCGAACAGCAGGGCGGCGAGGGTGGCGCGCACCGGATCCCAGCGGCCGAAGATGACGGCCGCCAGAGCGATGTAGCCGAGGCCGGCGGTCATGTCCTTCGTGAACTGCGGCACCGAGACGAGCGTGAAGTACGCGCCGCCCATGCCCGCGATGGCTCCGGCGAGCAGGACGTTCCAGAATCGCGTCGGGTTCACCTTGATGCCGACGGTGTCGGCGGCCTGCGGGTGCTCGCCGACTGCGCGCAGACGCAGACCCCAGCGGGTGCGGTACAGCCCCCAGCTGACGACGACCACGATGACGATCATGAAGTAGACCAGGAACGTCTGGTTGAACAGCGCCGGCCCGATCACCGGGATGTCGCCGAGGATCGGGATCTTGATGAGGTCGAAACGCGCGGGGTTGTTCAGCGTCCGCGTGTTCGGGGCCAGCATGACGCCGTAGAGGAACCCGGTGAGGCCCGACACGAAGACGTTGAGGACGACGCCGACGATCACCTGGTCGACGATGTACTTGATCGAGAACGCCGCGAGGGCGAATGCCACGACCACGCCGCCGAGCATGGCGCCGACGAGTCCGACGAACGGGTTCTGGGTGATGCTGGAGAGCACCGTCGCCGTGAACGCCCCGAGGAGGAACTGGCCCTCGATGGCGACGTTGACGACGCCGACCCGCTCGCCGATCACGCCGCCGAGCGCGCCGAACACCAACGGGACTGCCAGCGAGATCGACCCGCCCAGCAGACCGACGAGGGTGATCGCGCCGGAGGCGCCGGCGCCGGCCCACGTGAGGAAGGCGACCATGGCGAGCGCCGCGTACACGATGGGCAGCCACAGTCCGACGCGGCGGTACTGGAGGGCGCTCACCAGGGCGAGCACCGCGAGCACCGCGGCGAGGACCCACGCCGACCAGACGACCGGCAGGGCCGGGACGCCCACGTCGCCGAGGGCGATCGCCGCGCCCGCTTCGGCGAGGCGGTACGTCGTCGTCCCCTCGCGCGGGGCGAGGAGGAAGAGGATGCCGAGCAGCCCGACGATGACGAGGAGCGTCACGGGGACCTTCAGCGAACGCACCTTCACGATGCTCGGCTCGCCGATCTCGGGAGCGATCGCCGCCGTGGTCATGCTGCCACCGCCTTCTGGTCGTTGCCGGCATCCGACCCGTCGCCGCGCGCGCGGCGTCGGGCGAGGCGGGCGCGCGAGCGCGGCGAGCGCTCGGCGTCGGTCTTGGGGAGGAAGAAGATCGTGCGGATCAGGGGCGGCGCGGCGATGAACAGCACGATGAGCGACTGCACGACCAGCACGATGTCGACCGGGATCTGCTGGAGCGCCTGCATCGGGAACGACCCCGCCTTCAGCGCGCCGAACAGGATGCCCGCCCAGAACGTGCCCCACGCGCGACTGCGCCCGAGGAGAGCGACCGTGATGGCGTTGAAGCCAATGCCCGCGTCGATGCCGCCGTCGAATCCGCTCGTCACCGTGCCCTGGATCTGGCACATGCCCGCGATGCCCGCGAGGCCGCCCGCGAACAACATCGCATAGATATAGATGCGGGGGACGCTGATGCCCGCCGCACGGGCGGCGTGCGGGTTCTCGCCCACGGCGCGCATGCGGAAGCCGAGGCTGGAACGCTCGACCAGCCACCACACGAACAGCGTGGCGAAGATGACGATGACGAAGCCCCAGTTGAGCTGGTTGAACTGCTCGCCGAACAGCAGCGGGAACCTCGCGCTCTCGGGCGTCGGGCGGCTGATCGGCTGGATGTTGTCGGGCTTCTGGAGCAGCTCGGGAACGCGCACCATCCACGACACCAGGTAGAACGCGATGTAGTTCAGCATGATGGTGAG
>CANSLE010000301.1 GCA_947647645.1 uncultured Microbacterium sp. | reverse complement strand
CGGGCGTCTCGACGTACACTCGGCACTGTCGGGCACGAGGGCCGGGCGCGAGGGCAGGGGGCCGATGGGCGACGACGATCCTCTGCTCCCGGCATCCCACCGTCGGGACTCGCCCGTGGAGGTTTCTCGATGACGCGGGTGTTCTTGGTCGACGACCACGAGGTGGTGCGTCAGGGCATCGCCCAGTTCGTCGACGCCGAGCCCGGCTTGGAGGTCGTCGGCGAGTCCGACAGAGTGCGCGGCACCCTCGGGAGGGTCGCGGCGACTCGCCCCGACATCGTCGTCCTGGATGTGCGTCTTCCCGACGGGAACGGCATCGACCTGTGCCGCAGCATCCGATCGGCCCACGCCGACACCCGATGCCTGATCTTCACGGGATTCGACCACGAGACCGCCAGCGTGGCCGCGGTGATGGCGGGCGCCTCCGCCTACATCCTGAAGGACATCCGTGGCCGCCAGCTGCTGGACGGGATCCACCGCGTCGCTCGTGGTGAGTCCCTCATCAGCCCGGAGCTCGGCGAGCGTGTGCATGCCGCGATGACGGCCCACGTGGAGGCGACGCGGGACCCGCAGGTGGATCTGACCCTCCGGGAGCGTCAGGCGCTCCAGCTCATCACCGAGGGGCTGACCAACAGGCAGATCGGGGAGCGGCTGGGTATCGCGGAGAAGACCGTGAAGAACTACGTGTCCGGTCTGCTCGCGAAGCTCGGCATGGAGCGCCGCACCCAGGTCGCAGCCTACGGCGCCACCTGGCGAGGCCAAGCGTCCAGCCACTGACGTCTCGGCTACAGCCGCCAACTCGCTGCACCGGATCGTCGCTGCGCTTCCGGCCGGTTCGGGACCCGGGCACGCCACCGCGTGATCCGGGCCAGGAGCGAATCGGCGGGTGATTGCGTCAGGCGATGAGGGGCACGAGCTGTCTGACGCCGTGTGAGATCTGCGCGGGGGTGGCTGCACCGTAGGAGAAGCGGAGGAACGGCGCCGGGGGCTCGTTCACGAAGAAGTGCCGCCCGTCTCCGACGAGCACCCCCGCCGCGTAGGCCTCCGCGCTGATCCGTCTCGTATCGGCACCGTGGGGCAGCCGCGCCCAGATGTGAAGGCCGCCGCCCGGCACGCTCTGGATGCGAGCACCCGGCACGCTCTGGCCGATCGCGGCGATGAGAGCGTCTCGGCGTTCGGCGAGCTCTGTGCGCAGCCGTTTGAGGTGCCGTGGCCAGATGTTCGAGGTCAACAGGCCCAGTGCGATCTCCTGCACCATCGGCGCGACGCAGAGATCGTCGGCTGTGCGTGAGGCGCGGAGGCGGTCGCCGGCGGGACCGCGCGCGATCACCGCGCCGAGTCGGAGCCCCGGCGATGCGGTCTTCGAGAGCGTGGTGACGGTGACGACGTGGCCGTCGGGATCGTCGGCGATGAGCGGGGGCGGGGTGCGTCCGTCGATGTCGAGGTTCCTCGCCCAGTCGTCCTCGATGATGAATGCCCCATGCTGCGCGGCGAGGTCGAGCACCTGTGCGCGGCGTTCCGGGCTGAGTACCGCGCCGGTGGGGTTCGCATAGCGGGGCTGGAGGTAGATCACACGCGCACGGGTGCGTTCGAGCTCGTCAGCGAGGAGTTCGACCAGGATGCCGTCCTTGTCGGCGGGCACGGATGCGATGGCGAGTCCCGCGCTCTGTGCGGCGAGGATGGCGCCGGGGTAGCTGGGGCTCTCCGTGATCACGGTGGAGCCCGGCTCAGCGAGGGTGCGCATCGTGAACACGAGGCCCTGCTGCCCGCCGGAGACGACGAGCACGTCGCCCGGGTCGGCCTGGTACTCGGCAGCGAGCACGCGTCGCAGTTCCGGCGACCCCGCGGACGGGGTCATCACCCACGCCCGAGCGCTCTTCGCGGCACGAGAGCCGATGCGGTGCAACTCGTCTGTCGGCAGGAGCTCGGGGGCGAGGTAGCCCCAGGAGAGCGGGATGTGGTCGGGGGTGCCGTATCCGCCGAGGCGTGACGCGCGGTCGGCATCCACGCGCGCGCGGCCGAGAGCCTGTGACTGCCACGCATAGTCCGGCTCGGTACGTGGCCCGCGCTCGGTGACGAACGTGCCTCTGCCGGGCTCGGCTCTCACCATACCCAGTGCCCGGAGTTCCGAGAGAGCGGCGGACACGGTGGCGGCGCTCGCCTGGAACTCGCGGGACAGCTCGCGCACGCCGGAGAGCCTCTCTCCCGCGGATGCCCCCGCGATCCGTTGCTGGAGCCGGGCAGCGATCTCGCTCGCTCTGTTATCCTTTAACCTGAAGCCAGTAGATAACGTTACTCACCTTTTGGCAAGACCGTTACGCATCGCGCCCGTCCTGCGGGATGTGTCCGTCTCCGCCGTGGTAGCCGGGTGCCTCTCGGCGCTCATCAACTTCGCGGGGCCGTTCCTGGTCGTGCTCGAAGCGACCAGAGCGGCGGGCCTGACTGAGGCGCAGACCGCTTCGTGGGTGTGGGCGCTGTCGATCGGCAACGGCGTGTGCGGCATCGTTCTCAGTCTCTTCACCCGCATACCGGTCATCGTGGCATGGTCCACGCCGGGAGCGGCGCTGCTCATCGCCTCCTTGGGCGGCTTCTCGTTCGCGGAGGCCGTGGGAGCGTTTCTGGTGGCGTCGCTCGCTGCGGCGATCGTGGGGTTCACCGGCTGGTTCGGATGGTTGCTCTCGAAGGTGCCCGGACCGGTGTTGCAGGCGCTGCTCGCCGGCATTCTGCTTCCCTTCATCGTGACTGCCGTGGGCGCGTTCGCGAGCGCGCCGCTGATCGCGGGCAGCATCGTGCTGACCTTCTTCGTCGGCAAGCGCTTCTTCGACCGTTTCGCGGTGCTGGCCGCTCTCGTCGCAGGCCTGGCGATGACCTGGGCCACCGGATCGTTCCACGAGCTGACCCCGTCGCTCACGCTGGCTGGCCCCGTGTTCACGATGCCCGTCTTCACACCCGCGGCGCTGGTGAGCATCGCGCTGCCGCTGTTCATCGTCACGATGGCGTCGCAGAACGCGCCCGGCCTCACCCTGCTGCACTCTCAGGGCTACACGCCGGATGACCGCCTGCTCGTGGGGACGATATCCGCCGTGTCGGCAGCGTTGGCGCCGTTCGGCGCGCACGGCATCAATCTCGGCGCGATCACCGCCGCGATCGCGATCGGGCCGGAATCCCACCCCGAGCACACCAAGCGGTACGTCGCCGGCCTTTCGGGCGGCCTCACCTACCTGCTGGTCGGCTCTCTCGGGGGTGCGCTGGTGGCAGGGTTCCAGGCGATCCCTCGCGAGACCGTGGCTGTGGTCGCCGCTGTCGCGCTGCTGGGTTCCGCGCTGTGACTTGCTCCGATAGATGACGCGTTCTTCGCGACGGTGAATGTCGCGTCCG
>CANSLE010000300.1 GCA_947647645.1 uncultured Microbacterium sp. | reverse complement strand
GCGCGTGGAACCGCACCCCCACATCGGCCTGCAGACGGTGACCTGGCCGCTCGTGGGCGAGGTACGCCACCGTGACACGCTCGGCAGCGACGTCGTCGTCCGACGCGGGGTGCTCAACCTCATGACCAGCGGAGCGGGCATCGCCCACTCGGAGTACTCGCTGGGCGAGGAGCCGGTGCCCCTCGATGCGCTGCAGCTCTGGGTGGCGCTGCCCGAGTCGCGCCGGCATGGCGCCGCGGACTTCGAACGGCACGAGGATCTGCCCGTCGTGACGATCGCGGGCGCGGCCGACGCCTCCCGCGAGACCGTCGCGACCGCGACGGTCGTGGTGGGATCGTTCGCCGGGGCGACGTCGCCCGCGACCATGCACACCCCGATCGTGGGCGCGGAGATCCACCTGGCGGCCGGCGCCCGCGTGAGGCTTCCGCTCGAACGCTCCTGGGAGTATGCGCTGTTCGGCATCGACGGCGCCCCCGAGGTGTGGGCGGCACCGGATGCCGCAACCCGGCTCTCCGGCCAGGAACTGCTGTACCTCGGCATCCATCGGGACGCCATCGAGGTCACGGCGACGCACGAGGCGACGCTGTTCCTGCTCGGGGGCGAGCCCTTCGAGTCGGAGATCGTCATGTGGTGGAACTTCGTGGGCCGATCGCACGATGAGATCGCCGCCGCTCGCGACGCGTGGGAGGCGGAGGCCGACGTCTCCCCGTCCGCCGTGCACGTCCGCTTCGGGCACGTCGCGGGACACGGCGGCGAGCGGGTGCCCGCGCCGCCGCTGCCGGCCGTGCGACTGAGGCCCCGTCGGCGCACCGTCTGAGCATTTTCCCGGCCTGCCCCCCTCGGACGCGCGGCTACGCTGGGGGCGTGGCCCGAAACACCCTCCTCTCCACACGCGTCCTGCTGGTGTGCGCGGCGATCGGTGTGGCCACCGGCATCCTCGGCGGCATCGCCGGACTCGTGACGCCCGTCGTGCTGGCGGTGCCGGGCCTCGCGATCGTCTACGGCCTGGTCCTCGGCGCGCACGTTCTGCCCGGGATCGTGGCCCAGGAGGTGCTGCGTCTGCCGCTCGTCGCCCTGCTCACACACGTGCTCGCCGCGCTGGTGTCGAGCGCGTTCGCCCCGATGTGGACCCTGCGCTTCCTCGGTACGGCACTCTTGTTCGGCGCGATCCAGGAGGGCGTCGCGGCGCTCACCCGGTACCGCGCGTGGGGCGCATGGCGCTTCTTCGTCTCCGCGGCGGTCATCGGGGTGCTCGTGGCCGTCGCCGTCTTCTTCGCCGCTCACCTGAGCGCCTATGCGCTCTGGGCGCAGATCGCGTACCTCGCACTGTCGGTGTGCGGGCCCGTTGTGTGGACGGCCATCGGCCTGGGCGTCGGCGCCTCGCTGCGCCGCGCGGGGGTCGCGCGCCAGGTCGTCCGTCGCTGAGAGCGGGTGGCCGCTGAGGTTAGGCTCGGCTAACGTGGAGGGGACCCTCTGCCCGACCGCTGGGATGACCCCGTGACCTCTGCCGTCTTCGGAGCGGAAGCCGCGACTCCCGCCGGCCGTACGCCCGCGCCGCTGCTGCGCGTGTGCGACCTCGGCATCCGGCATGAGGGCGCGGATGCCGACACCCCGGCATCCGCGTCGTTCGAGGTGGGTCGCGGCGAGGTCGTGCTGCTGCTCGGGCCGAGTGGCGCCGGCAAGTCGACCCTCGCGCTCGCCCTCAACGGGCTGATCCCGCATGACGTGCCGGCCACCCTCACCGGGACTGTCGAGGTCGCCGGGCTCGACACGGCGACCACGCCGGTGGCCCGGCTGAGCACGCACGTGGGCATGGTCTTCCAGGATCCGGACGCGCAGCTGGTCACTGGGACGCTGCTCGACGAGGTCGCGTTCGGTCCCGAGAACCTGCGCCTGCCGGTGGCCGAGGTGCTGGCCCGCGCCGAGGAGTCACTGCGGCGCGTCGGCCTGTGGGAGCGCCGTCACGAGAACCCCGACCGTCTGAGCGGCGGCGGCCGCCAGCGGCTCGCGATCGCCTGCGCGCTTGCGATGGGCTCGCCGCTGCTGGTGCTCGACGAGCCGACCGCCAACCTTGACCCGCAGGGCATCGAGGAGGTCTACGCGGCCCTGGGCGACCTCGTCGCCGCCGGCGACCGGTCGATCGTCCTGGTCGAGCACAACCTCGACGCCGTCGTGGGTATCACCGATCGGGTCGTCGTGCTCGACCACGACGGGCGCACGGCGGCCGACGGCACGGTCGACGAGGTGCTCCGGGCCCGCGCCGCCGAACTGCACGACATGGGGGTGTGGTTGCCGGTTGCGACCCTCGCAGCGCTGCGTCTGCGCGCCGCCGGCTGGCCCCTCGACCCCCTGCCGCTGGACCCCGCCGAGCTGCATGCGGCCCTGGAGTCGGCCGGCACATCCGCGGGCAGCGGTCTGCACGACTCCTCCTCTACGACGGTCACCGCCGGTTCCACCCCGTCCGAAGGCCCATCCAGGCGGAGTTGTGCAGACGATGCGGAGGCACCGGCCGCGGCAGTCGGCACGGGCGCGGCGGCCACCGCCGCGGCTTCCCCTCTCATCCGCGTGCGCGGGCTGCGGACGCGCCGCGGACGCCGCGAGATCCTGCACGGGATCGACCTCGATGTCGACGCGGGCACGTTCGTCGCGATCGTCGGGGCCAACGGCGCCGGCAAGACGACGCTGCTGCAGTCTCTCGCCGGGGTGGTGCCGGTGCCCCACGGCCAGGTCACGGTGGACGGCGTCGACGTCGGCCGCACCGACCTGCGCACGCTGTCCCGGCGGATCGGCTTCGTGTTCCAGAACCCGGAGCACCAGTTCATCGCGCACACGGTGTTCGACGAGCTCGCACACGGGCTGCGACAGCAGCGCCTGCCCGAGGACGAGGTGCGCGCGCGGACGTTGGACGTGCTCCGCCGCTTCGGCCTCGAGGACAAGGCGGGCGTGCACCCGTTCCTGCTGTCCGGCGGGCAGAAGCGCCGACTGTCGGTGGGGACGGCCGTGGTCGCCGGTGCGCCGGTGCTCGCCCTCGACGAGCCCACCTTCGGCCAGGATCGCGCGCGCGCCGACGAGCTCATGGATCTGCTGAGCGGCCTCCGCGCCGAGGGCACCACCATCCTCGTCGTCACTCACGACATGCAGCTGGTCACCGAGCACGCGGAGCGCACGATCGTCGTCTCCGACGGGCGCGTCGTCGCGGATGCCGCGACCGCCACCGTGTTCTCCGACGACGAGCTGATGCGATCCGCGGGACTGCGCCAACCGCCTCTGCGCCGCGCGTTCGCCGGGCTGACGCGACACCCGGCCCTCGCCGGCGTCACCCGCCTCGCGGACCTGCCGGCCGTGGAGTCCGTGCGTCTCCCCGAGAAGCCGGCGGGCCAGGCGGCCCTCG
>CANSLE010000299.1 GCA_947647645.1 uncultured Microbacterium sp. | reverse complement strand
GACGCGCCGATGACGTCGATGGTGCAGGAGGTGCCGGCGGCCTGGCTGCACTGCTGCGGGACCACTCCGCCCTGCGGAAGGGTGGACGGTGCGGCGCCGACCCGCAGCGAGATGCGCGCCGGAGCGACGCCGGGATGCGTCGTCACCTGCACCACGACGCTCTCGACGGTGCCGGGCACGGCGGCGTCGCGTCCCCGCACGGTCAGCCGGGCGTCCTGCAGGGTGAGATCGAAGGATGCCGGCGTCCCGTCGATCCGGTAGGCGATCGCCTCGGGGCGCCCCTGCCAGGTCGTCATCGCGGCGAGGTCGAACACCTGCGTGTCACCCGGAGCGACCTCCAGCGCGGCCGGCGACAGCCGCGGCTGCGGGTCGATGGGGGTCACGACCACCGGGATCGACAGCACCGTCCACGCCGACTGGCCCGTCAGCCGCACCGGCACCCGGCAGGCGTCCGTCCAGGGAGCGTCGGCCCCCGCCGTGTAGCGCAGCGTCGTGCCGCTCAGGGCCGTGCAGGTCGCTGCGGCCCGCGCGCCCGAGGCGCGCACCTGGTCGGACAGCTCCAACACGCCTCCGCGGGGCACCGCGACCAACGCGGCGACGTCCACGTCGACCTGGGAGTTCTCGCCGACCGTGACCGGCGGCGCGCCGGGGCGCAGGGCGAGCGGCGCGTCGGCCGCGGCCGGGATGCGCAGAAACGCGTACGTCGTCACCGGTCCGCTCGCCGTCCGACCGGTGATCGAGAACGCGATGAGGTGGGCGCGGTCATCGACGCTGCCGCGCAGACGGGTGCCGTCCACGGTGATGCCCGCGGCATCCCCCCACAGACCGACCGACAGGTCGGCGACGTCTCCCCCGGACCAGAGCACCTTTCCGGCGAGCACATCGATCCCGCGCGCGAGGTCGTCACGGCCGTCGACGCTCAGCACCGTGTCGGACACGATCGGGAAGTCGGCGACGCGCTGCGCGACGACCTTCACGACGATGAGGCCCCGGGCGGTGTTCCCCGACGTCGAGACGACGTCGTACAGGAACGACATCGTCCCCGGCTCGCCGCCCGCCGTGATGGTGACGGCGTCGCCGGTCTGGGAGACGATGCGCTGCTGCAGCCGCGCGAACTCGGCGGTGGGCGAGCCGTCGAGGGCGAACTCGGGCACGTCCGGGCGCACGCGCTCGAGGGTGAGCCGCCCCTGCGTCGGATCGATGTCGTTGGCGAGGGGGTGCACACGGATGACGTTGCCGTCGCCCGCCTGCACCTGCACGTAGTCGGTGTAGGTCACGGGCGCGGGGCTCGCGTCGCCGCTGAGCACCCCGACGCGCACGGTGCCGATCCCCGCGGCGCCGGAGGGGTCCACGACGCGGTAGGTGAACGAGTCCTGGCCGAAGCTGCCGGCGACGCTGGAGTAGACGATCGACGCGCCGTCGGCGGAGATCACGGCCGATCCGTGTGCGGGCTGGTCGACGATGCGGTCCAGACGCACCACATCGCCGTCGGGATCCATGCCGTACCCCTCGAACGGGATCGTCGTCGAGAGGCCGCTGAGCACCCGGCCCGACAACGTGCGCGGCAGGGGGTCGCGGTTGCTCCCGTCGCCGACCACACGGATGCGGACGGTGGCGAGGTCGCCGAGCGCGGGGGCACCGGTGGTGAACGCACGGTACTCCACCGTGTAGTCGCCGGGCACACGGGGGGCCAGGTAGCGCAGGACATCCCCGGCGGCGAACGCGAGGGCGTCCGGGCTCGAGGACACGATCGACTCGGGGTCCAACCGCGGGCGGGTGCCGACCGCGGCGACGTCGTTGTCGAGCACGCGGATGTCCACCTGCGAGCCCGCCCGGACGACGACGCGGTCGTCCACGGCGATCGGCGCCTGCTCGATCGCGGGCGGCAGCAGGTAGACGGTGGCCTCGCCGGTCACCGACGACCCGTCGTCGGTGGTGCCGTCGCCCACCCGGTACGAGACCGTCCCGATCAACCCCGCCGCGCCCGAGGACGTCGATCCGGACACCCGCAACTGGCCCTGGGCCACGACGTCCGCCGACAAGGAGGCTCCCGTCGTCGGACGGATGACCAGGTCGCTCAGCAGGAGGACCCGCCGCGTCGGGTTCGTGACCGCCGCCAGCACGTCGACCGTCGCGTCGGCCTGAGGCCGGACGAAGGCCACGACGGGTGCGGTGGACAGGTTCGCCGGCCCGGCGGGGTCGAGGAGGGTCATCCGCACGGTCCCCGTGGCCTCACGTCCCCCCGAGGACACCGTGATCGCGACGCGGTAGGCGCCCGGGGATGCCGCGGTGACGTCGAACGAGGTGGAGCCGCCGACGACCGTCGCGGTCGCGGGGGCATCGTCGAGCACGCGCGCCGCGGTGAGCGTCACGTCTCCGGCGGTGCCGGTGACATGGGGCGCGACATCGACGGAGACGCGGGATCCGGCCACGTTGACGACCGCGAACGACTGCACCGACGGCTGCGCGTCGCCGCGGATGCGGACGACGAGCTGGCGCGTCGCCGTGGCACCTCGCACGTCGGCGACGGTCACCGTGATCGACGCCGTCTGGTCGCCGCCGGCCCCGGCGTCGTGGTGCTGGAAGACGACGTTGCCCTCGGGGGTCGTCGCCACCTGTCCGAGACCCGAGTCGTCGGTGGCCGACAACAGCAGGACGGGGTCGCCCTCCGGGTCGACCCAGTCGCCGAGCACCGGCACGGTCACCGTGCCGCCGGGCGCGACCTCCGGGCTCGGCCAGTCCTGGCGGCATCCTTCGACGCCGCACCACACGGGTGCGGCGTTCTGCCCCTCGCCGACCACGCGGAGGGTCACCGTCGCCGGGGGCGACATCAGCCCGTCGGCCGTCGTGCCGTCCGTGACGGCATACGTGAACGTCGCGCTCCCGGTCGCGCCGGGCGCGACGCGCACGGCGAGCCGCTGACGGTCGTCGGTGGTGGTCACGGCACCGAACGCCGGGTCGAGCCCGGTGACGGACGACGGATCGATGGCGAGGACGTCGTCGTTGGGGTCGTGGTCGTTCAACAGCACGGGCAGGCTGACGAGGGTCCCCGCTCGGACACCGAACGCATCGTTCTCGGCGACCGGGGGGCGCGGATCGATGATCGGCGGCGGCTTCTGCTCGGTCGTCTTCGGCGCCGTCTGGACCTCGTCCTCGATGTTCCAGTTCTGACTCGACGGGAGCAGCCTGCCGCTCGGCACCGACCAGACCCACCCCGAGCGAGCGTCGTTGAGGACCACGGTGTCTCCGGCGTCGACGAACACGGGACGCCGCTGGGAGCCCAGCCCCTGCCCGGCGTAGTCGAGCGGGACGTCACCGCCGCTCGACGTCCACAGCGTTCCGCCGCGGGTGCCCTCAGCGAGCCACGCCGCGTGCACCACGCCGCCGCGCACGAC
>CANSLE010000298.1 GCA_947647645.1 uncultured Microbacterium sp. | reverse complement strand
GCGCGTGCAGACCCTGGAGCTGCTCGCGGCGTGACCTCCCGCGGCCCTCGACGTCAGGCCTCGGGCGCGCCGGAGATCAGTGCGCGCAGCCAGTCGCGCGCCTCGACGAACACCTCGTCCGCGTACCGCTCCGGGTAGTGGACGATCGCGCGGTCGGCTCGCGGGTAGGAGCCGAGGTAGATCATCTTCGGGCTGAACCGCCGCAGCCCCAGCAGGGCGTCGGCCATCCGCTCGTCCTGGATGTGCCCATCGGCGTCGATGACGAACCGGTAGCGGCCCAGCGCATCGCCGATCGGCCGCGACGCGAGCAGCGACAGGTTGATGCCCCGTGTCGCGAACTGCTCCAGCATCTCCATCAGCGCACCCGGGTACTCCTCGGGCAGCTCGACGATCAACGAGGTCTTGTCGGCCCCCGTCGGCGGCGACGGTGCCACCGTGCGGCTCACCAGCACGAATCGGGTCACCGCATTCGCGTTGTCGCCGATCTCCTCGGCGAGCAGTTCCAGGTCGTGATGCTCCAGGATGCCGGGCGGCGCGACGGCCGCATCCGCGTCGCTGACGCCCTCGATCATGTCGACCGCCGAGGCGACATTGCTCGCCGCCGGCAGGTGCGCATGGTCGGGGACGTGGGTCGACAGCCAGCGCAGGCACTGCCCGTAGGCGACCGGATGTGCGGCGACGAGCTTGACGTCTTCCATGCGCGCACCGGGGCGTCCGACGAGCACGAAGTTCACCCGGACGAGATACTCACCGACGATTCTCAGCCCGGGCATGGTCGCCAGCGCGTCCTGCGCCGTCGACACTCCGCCGTCGACGGAATTCTCGATCGCGATCATCGCGGCATCCGCCCGGCCCTCGACGACATCGGCCAGCGCTTCGGCGACATTGCGCACCGGACGCCAGATCTGGTCGCGCGCCTCGGGGACCTGCGCCAAGGCGGCCTCGGTGAAGGTTCCAGCCGGTCCGAGGTAGCTGTAGGTGCGGCGCGTGGAGGCGGACGACGCGGATGCCGCGGTCGACGAAGGCGCGGAAGTCACGGGGGACAGCCTACGCTGAAGGGGTGATCCGCCGATTCTCCTCCCTCGCCGTCGTCACCGCAGCCGCACTCGCCCTGGGCCTGAGCGCCTGCGCACCCGTCGACGACAAGCCAGCGACCGAGCCGACGCCGAGCGACTCCGCGAGCGCCACGCCGACCCCCACGCCGACGCCGACTGCGACGCCGTCCCCCTCTCCCACGGCCGACCTCGCCTGCCTCGTCGGCGAGTGGCACATGGGCCAGGATCAGGTGACCGCCTTCTACAACGACGTGAACACGCTCATGGCCGGATCCGGGGCGAAGTTCACGCCCGTCGGCACGGCTGAGCTCGTCCTGCGCAAGAACGGCACCTACACGTGGACGCCGGCGGAGCAGGTCACCGCGAACGTCTCCGGCACGACCATCCTCATCCGGTTCAAGGGGTCGATCACCGGCACCTACACCGTGACCGGCAACGGCATCGGCGGCCAGACGCAGGACACGTCGGGCATGGAGATCATCGCGACCATCGACGGCAAGGGCACGGATGCCGGTGCGATCAGCCAGCAGATCTCCAGCGCCCCCATCACCGACGCGAAGTACGGCTGCAAGCCCACCACCCTCACGCTCATCAACAAGCTGTCCGACAGCACGGCCACCTCGGTCCTGCACCGCAAGTGACCGGGGCCTGTGGGGCGTCGTGACGGCCCACGATGCGCAGGATGGCGCGGCAGTGACAGACTGAGGACATGAGTCGCGCAGGACAGCCAGCCGAACCCTCCGACCTCATCGACATCGATGAGATCATCGCCGCCTACTACGACCTCAAGCCCGACCCCGCGGTCCCGGCCCAGCGCGTCGCGTTCGGCACGAGCGGCCATCGCGGCTCGTCGCTGAGCACCAGCTTCAACGAGGACCACATCCTCGCCACGACCCAGGCCATCGTCGACTACCGTGCCGCTCAGGGCATCGCCGGCCCGCTGTTCCTGGGGCGTGACACGCACGGCCTGTCGCTTCCGGCCGAGCGCACCGCGGTCGAGGTGCTCGTCGCGAACGGGGTGGACGTGCGCGTCGACGCGCGCGACTCGTGGGTGCCGACCCCGGCGCTCAGCCACGCGATCCTCACCCACAACCGCGAACGCGCCGCCGACGACCCGGGCCGCGCCGACGGCATCGTCGTGACGCCGTCGCACAATCCGCCGCGCGACGGCGGGTTCAAGTACAACCCGCCGCACGGCGGACCGGCCGACACCGATGCCACCGGATGGATCGCCGACCGCGCGAATGCGCTGATCGCCGCCGGCCTCGACGGCGTACGGCGCACCCCGTTCAAGGACATCGACGCCGACACGCTCGGCACGTACGACTTCCGTGAGGGATACGTCGCCGACCTCGCGACCATCATCGACGTGGAGGCCATCCGCCGCGCCGGCGTCCGCATCGGCGCGGACCCCCTGGGCGGCGCCTCGGTCGAGTACTGGGAGCTGATCGGCGAGCGCTACGGGCTCGACCTCACCGTCGTGAACCCCGAGGTCGACCCGACCTGGCGATTCATGACACTCGACTGGGACGAGAAGATCCGCATGGATCCGTCGTCGCCGTCCGCGATGGCGGCCCTCGTCGCCCGACGCCACGAGTACGACATCCTCACCGGCAACGACGCGGACGCCGACCGCCACGGCATCGTCACGCCCGACGCCGGCCTCATGAACCCGAACCACTACCTGGCCGTGGCCATCGACTACCTGTGCGCGCACCGTCCGCAGTGGCAGACGGATGCCGCGGTCGGCAAGACGCTCGTGTCGTCGATGATCATCGACCGCGTCGTGGCCTCCCTCGGCCGCCGGCTGCTCGAGGTTCCCGTCGGCTTCAAGTGGTTCGTCCCGGGCCTCCTCGACGGCTCGGTCGTGTTCGGTGGCGAGGAGTCCGCCGGAGCGTCCTTCCTCCGCTTCGACGGCTCGGTGTGGACGACCGACAAGGACGGCATCCTGCTGTGTCTGCTCGCCGCGGAGATCCTCGCGGTGACCGGCAAGACCCCGTCGCAGCGCTACGCGGAGCTCGAGGCCGAGTTCGGCTCGTCCGCCTACCAGCGCGTGGACGCCCCGGCATCCCCCGCCCAGAAGGCCGCGCTGTCGAAGCTGGCCCCCGAGGCGGTGACCGCGACCACACTCGCCGGCGAGCCCATCACGGCGAAGCTGTCGCACGCGCCGGGCAACGGCGCCGCGATCGGCGGCCTGAAGGTGCAGACGGAGCACGCCTGGTTCGCCGCGCGCCCCTCGGGCACCGAGGACGTCTACAAGCTGTACGCCGAGTCGCTGCGTGGGCCGGAGCACCTGCGCGACGTGCAGGCCGAGGCCCGGCTGGAGAGCGCGCTCTTCCGCCGCGCGATGT
>CANSLE010000297.1 GCA_947647645.1 uncultured Microbacterium sp. | reverse complement strand
GTCGGCGGCGTCCTGCGCCCCGCGCAGGATCTCTTCACGGGAGAGCTCGAGAGCGGGCGCGAGCTCCGTCAGCAGGAGGTCGGCATCACCGAGCTCACCGAAACCGTCGCGCGCCAGCTGGGTCAGAACCGACGTGCGCTCGCTCGAGGTCATGACGGATCAGAGCATCTCCAGGTTGCTCTTCAGCTCGAACGGCGTCACCTGTGCGCGATACTCCTGCCACTCCCGACGCTTGTTGAGAAGGACGTAGTTGAAGACCTGCTCCCCCAGCGTCTCGGCGACGAGCTCGGAGTCCTCCATGTACTCGAGGGCGTGATCGAGGCTCGCAGGCAGCTGCGCGTAGCCGAGCGCACGACGCTCGGCATCGGTCAGCGACCACACGTTGTCCTCGGCCTCGGGCGGAAGCTCGTAGCCCTCCTCGATGCCCTTGAGACCGGCCGCCAGCATGAGCGCGAACGCGAGATACGGGTTTGCCGCAGAGTCGACCGCACGGTACTCGACCCGCGTGGACTGGCCCTTGTTCGGCTTGTACATCGGCACACGCACGAGAGCGGACCGGTTGTTGTGACCCCAGCAGATGAAGCTCGGCGCCTCGTCGCCGCCCCACAGGCGCTTGTACGAGTTGACGAACTGGTTCGTCACGGCGGCGATCTCGTTGGCGTGCGTCAGCAGACCGGCGATGAAATGGCGACCGGTCTTCGAGAGCTGGTACTGCGCGCCCTCCTCGTAGAAGGCGTTCTGGTCGCCCTCGAACAGCGACATGTGGGTGTGCATGCCGCTCCCGGGCTTGCCGGAGAGAGGCTTCGGCATGAATGTCGCGTAGACGCCCTGTTCGATCGCCACCTCCTTCACCACGGTGCGGAAGGTCATGATGTTGTCGGCGGTGGCGAGCGCGTCGGCATATCGCAGATCGATCTCGTTCTGCCCCGGTCCGCCCTCGTGGTGGCTGTACTCCACAGAGATCCCGAGGTCCTCGAGCATGCGCACGCTCCGACGGCGGAAGTCATGGGCCGTGCCGCCGGGGACGTTGTCGAAGTAGCCCGCAGAGTCGACCGGCTCGGGCCCCTCGGGGCCGAAGGACGAGGACTTCAGGAGGTAGAACTCGATCTCGGGGTGCGTGTAGAACGTGAACCCGGCATCCGCCGCCTTCGCCAGCGTGCGCTTGAGCACGTGGCGGGGATCCGCCACCGCGGGCTGACCGTCCGGGGTGGTGATGTCGCAGAACATCCGTGCCGTCGGGTCGATCTCCCCCCGCCACGGCAGGATCTGGAAGGTCGTCGGATCGGGGTGCGCGAGCAGGTCCGACTCGTAGGAGCGGGTCAGCCCCTCGATCGCGGAACCGTCGAAGCCGAGGCCCTCCGTGAAGGCGCCCTCGACCTCGGCCGGGGCGATCGCGACCGACTTCAGCGTGCCGATCACATCGGTGAACCAGAGCCGGACGAACTTCACGCCCCGCTCTTCGATCGTGCGCAGTACGAAGTCCCGCTGCTTGTCCATCGCGTCCTCTCAGATGCCGCTTCGAAGGGAAGCCGGGCCGAAGGCCAGACTATCGGTCTCAGCCGTGGCCGCCGTGTCGGCCGGGGCGTCCTACTCGTTCTCGCGCTCGTCTTCCTCGGCCCATGCGCGCGATCGCGCCGCGAGGATCTCGGGAGCCTTCGCGGCTTCCTCCGCGCTGTCGAACGGGCCCGCCCGATCGATGGCGGGCGACTCGAAGCCGCGCTCCACCGCGCCGGTGGTGAGGTTGTACCAGTACTTCTCGTCGCCTGAGGTCATGGCGTGTCCTTCCTGCGGGCAGCTGCGCCCGGATGGGCTCTGGCTCGATCCTAACGAGCGCCGCCGACGACCCGGATAGGCTGGTGCATATGACGACGAAGGCGACCCGCGCGGTCGGTGTGGACATCGGCGGAACCGGCATCAAGGGTGCCCTCGTGGATCTGGAGGCGGGCACGCTCCTCAGTGATCGCGTCAAGGTCGCGACCCCCGCCGGGGCGGAACCGGACGACGTGCTCTCCGCCGTCAAGAGCGTCCTGGACACGCTCGGCGTGAAAGACGCGGACATCCCGCTCGGCGTCGCGTTCCCCGCGATCGTCAAGAACGGCAAGACTCTCTCCGCTGCGAACGTCGCGAAGACATGGATCGGTTTCGAGGCCGAGAAGTTCTTCGAGGACGGGCTCGGTCGTGAGATCCACTTCGCCAACGACGCCGATGTGGCCGGCATCGCGGAGGTGCGCTACGGCGCGGCGCGGAACGTGCCGGGACTGGTCCTGTTGACGACGCTCGGAACCGGGATCGGCACGGCGATGCTCTACAACGGCGTGTTGATCCCCAACGCTGAGCTCGGCCACCTGCAGCGTGCCGAGCAGAGCAAGGATGCCGAGGCGTGGGCCGCCTACTCCGCGATGGAGCGTGACGAGCTGACGTGGGCGAAGTGGGCCAAACGCCTCCAGTGGTACTACAGCCACCTCGAGTTCCTGCTGAGCCCCGACCTCTTCATCGTCGGCGGCGGCGTGTCGAAGCACGCGGACGAGTTCCTCCCGCTGCTGTCGCTCTCGACGCCCATCGTCCCGGCGACGCACCGCAACAACGCCGGGATCATCGGCGCGGCGGCACTGGCGGTCTGAGCGCCGCCCTGCGCCGGGGCGCGCCCCGCGAGAGGGCGAATGGGCCGGCCTGTACGCCGGGTTCTGTCCGGGAGCTCGCGCTCCGTGGACGGTCATCTCTCTCGGCGACGCGTTGCCGCGCCGCTCCAGCGGCCTACCCGGGGACTCGGCGAGCCGCGTCGGCATCCCCTGTCTGGCCTTGCTCCGGGCGAGGTTTACCGTGCGGGTCGTGTCACCACGACCCCGGTGGTCTCTTACACCACCCTTTCACCCTTACCCCGGCACTCCGGCGAGCGGAGTCCGAGGCGGTCTGCTCTCTGTGGCACTGTCTCGCGGATCACTCCGGGTGGGTGTTACCCACCGCCCTGCCCTGTGGAGCCCGGACGTTCCTCGGTGCGGGTTGCCCCGCCACGCGACCGTCCAGCCGACCCATTCGCTCCGGCAAGTGTAGTGGCTGCGCCCCGTGCCTCGACGGCCCCGTCGTCCCTCAGCCCTTCGCGGCGTCGTCACCGATGCGCAGATCCAGCGGGAAGTCGAGGGGAAACCCGCCGAACAGGAGTCGAGCCGCGCCGGCGGCCGCCTGGCGGACGGCGTCTGCCGCGGCATCCGCGTGGGCGGCCGGTGCGTGCACGATGACCTCGTCGTGGAGGAAGAACGCCACGTGTGCGCGCCTCCCGAAGACCGCGCCCGACCGCGCCGCGGTGACACCATCGTCGGCCAAGGGCAACGCGGCGAGGCGTCCGCGCAGGTCCGCGAGCCACGCCAGCGCCCACTCCGCCGCCGTGCCTTGCACGACGAAGTTGCGGGTGAAGCGGCCCCGGTCC
>CANSLE010000296.1 GCA_947647645.1 uncultured Microbacterium sp. | reverse complement strand
ATTTGGCATTTGACAAGTGCACGCTGTTGAGTTCTCAAGGATCGGATGCTCCCGCTGCTCAGCCTCTCAGCCTCGCCCGCAGGGCAACTTCTCTATCTTATCCCTCCCGCTGCGCTTGTCAAGTCGACGCGAGCGGATCCTGAGATCCGCCGAGCCGGACGATGACAGTCCGATGCGAGGGGGAACTCTCATCCTAGACCAGAAGTCCTGTTCTCTCTACTGAGAGATTTGGGATGGGAGGTGGTTCTCCGCTTGAGGGGGCGAGACCTTCCGGCCCTTCGCTCTTCCCTGTGGGGCGAACGGGTATAAACATAGGACGGATCCGCAGATCGGGCAAATCACCCCGGCACCCCGGGCGTGTCGCAGGAGGAGCATCGGCGCCGCTGCGCTCCGACCTGGGGATACTGGTCCCATGAGCTCCGGTGCGCCACAGCTTCCCCCGTGCCCGCTGTGCGGGGACGAGCTGAGGTTCGAGGTCCTCGACGATGAGAAATTTCTCGTCGCGTGGTCCTGCCTCGCCTGCGGACTGATCCGCACGACCGAGCCGGCCTGACATGGAGCTGTGATCCGGTGCCCTGGCGCAGACACCTCAGACCTCCGCTCGCTCAGACGTTGAAGCGGAACTCC
This sequence comes from uncultured Microbacterium sp., assembly GCA_947647645.1. Taxonomy (GTDB): domain Bacteria; phylum Actinomycetota; class Actinomycetes; order Actinomycetales; family Microbacteriaceae; genus Microbacterium. The sequence goes on along the minus strand of CANSLE010000296.1, from coordinate 2,840 downwards.
ACGACGTCGCCGTCCTGCATCACGTAGTCCTTGCCCTCGAGGCGCGCCTTGCCCTTGGCGCGCGCCTCGGCGACCGAGCCGAGGGCGACGAGGTCGTCGAAGGAGATGACCTCCGCCTTGATGAAGCCCTTTTCGAAGTCCGTGTGGATCACGCCCGCTGCCTGAGGCGCCTTCCATCCCTTACCGATCGTCCACGCACGGGCCTCCTTGGGCCCCGCGGTCAGGTACGTCTGCAGACCGAGCGTGTCGAAGCCGATGCGCGCGAGCTGATCGAGTCCCGATTCGTCCTGCCCTGTCGAGGCGAGCAGCTCGGCGGCGTCCTCCGGGTCAAGGTCGATGAGCTCGGACTCGATCTTCGCGTCGAGGAACACCGCCGTCGCGGGAGCCACCAACGCGGCCAGCTCGGCCTTGCGCGCGGCATCCGTCAGCACGGCCTCGTCGACGTTGAAGACGAAGATGAACGGCTTCGCGGTGAGCAGCCCGAGTTCGCGGATCGGCGCGAGGTCGATGGCGGATGCCGAGAGGAGTTCGCCCCGTTGCAGCGCATCGCGCGCCGCCACCGCGGTCTCGAGCACGGCGGGATCGAGCTTCCTGCCGCGTACCTCCTTCTCGTAGCGCGTGATCGCCTTCTCCAGGGTCTCGAGATCCGCCAGCTGCAACTCCGCGTTGATGGTCTCCATGTCGGATGCCGGGTCGACCTTGCCATCCACGTGCACGACGTCGGAGTCGGCGAAGCCGCGCACCACCTGCGCGATCGCGTCGGCCTCGCGGATGTTGGCGAGGAACTTGTTGCCGAGCCCCTCCCCCTCGCTCGCGCCGCGGACGATGCCGGCGATGTCGACGAACGACACGGCGGCCGGGAGAATCCGCTCACTGCCGAAGACCTCGGCGAGCCTCACGAGTCGCGGGTCGGGGAGGTTGACGACGCCCACGTTCGGCTCGATCGTCGCGAACGGGTAGTTGGCCGCGAGCACCTGGTTCTTCGTCAGCGCGTTGAACAGGGTCGACTTGCCGACATTGGGGAGACCGACGATTCCGATGGTAAGAGCCACGGGATCTCAGTCTACGCGGGCGCCGGCCTCATCCTCTGACGGCACGGAAGCCGTAGGTGACGTAGGGCAGCGCGACGCTCGCGTCGTCGACGGCGCCGATCTCGTCCAGGAGAGCGCCGACCTCGCGGTCGATCCTCGCCTTCTCGGCCGCATCCGCGGTGATCACGTAGCTCCGGGAGCGCACCATCGCGACGAGGGCGGCGCGCGTCATGTCGCGCGTCCAGGTCCAGCGCGCCCGCTCGAGCGCTCCGAAGGGCGCCGCGACCGCGGGCCCACCGCCCGCGATCAGCTGCTCCGCCTGGCTGCCCTCCATGATCTCGCCCAGTCGCGCCACCCACGGCACCGTCTCGTCGCGGATGTTCCACACCAGTCCGAGCACACCTCCGGGCGCGAGCACGCGCGCGACCTCGGCGGATGCGGCGGCAACGTCGACCCAGTGCCACGCCTGGCCGAAGACCACGGCATCCACGCTCTCGTCCGGCAGGTTCATCCGCTCGGCCGTCCCGATCAGCGTCTCGACGTCGGGCATCGTCTCCCGCAGGGCGTCGAGCATCGCGGCATCCGGTTCCACGGCGATGACCTCGGCTCCGGCCCGGAGGAGCTCGGCCGTCAGCTTTCCCGTGCCCGCGCCGACATCCGCGACCCGCGGACCGCTTCCCGCGGGAGCGAGCAGCCAGTCCACCGCGGCTCGCGGATAGGAAGGTCTGCCCCGTTCGTAGTCGTCCGCCGCCGCCCCGAAGCTCGACGCCAGCTCGTCACGCGTCACCATGGTCCGACCCTACGCCCGCAACATCATGCAACCCCCGGATTCCTACCGTCGGAGCATCGGGCGGAACGGCTCCGCCGAGAGGAAGTGATGTCAATGACGACTCTGACCGACACCCCCGTCGCCGCATCCGCGGATGCCGCGACACCGACGATGCGCGCCGCCGTCGTGACCGCCGCCGGCGAGCCCCTCGTCGTCTCCGAGGTCCCCGTGCCGCGCCCCGGCCCAGGCCAGGCGCTCGTGCGCGTGATCACCAGCGGCGTCTGCCACACCGACCTGCACGCGGCACGCGGCGACTGGCCTGTCGCTCCCAAGCCACAGCTCATCCCCGGCCACGAGGGCTACGGCGAGGTCGTCGCCGTGGGACCCGGGGTCACGACGCTCGCCGTCGGGCAGATGGTGGGCAACGCGTGGCTCTGGTCGGCCTGCGGCACCTGCGAGTACTGCCGCACCGGGTGGGAGACGCTCTGCCCCGACCAGCAGAACGGCGGGTACTCGGTGGACGGCAGCTTCGGCGAGTTCATGCTCGTCGACGAGAGGTACGCCGCCCGCATCCCGGAAGGCGCGGATCCGGTGGAGGTGGCACCGATCCTGTGCGCCGGCGTCACCGTCTACAAAGGACTCAAGATGACCGGCGTCCGTCCCGGCGAGTGGGTGACTGTCTCGGGCATCGGCGGGCTCGGCCACATCGCCGTGCAGTACGCGCGGGCGATGGGGATGCGGGTGGCGGCCGTCGACGTCGACGACGCCAAGCTCGACCTCGCCCGCCGTCATGGCGCGGAGGTGACCGTGAACGCGGCGCACGCGGACCCGGGCGCCGCGGTCCAGGAGAAGACCGGCGGCACGCACGGCGTGCTCGTCACCGCCGTGCATCCGAAGGCGTTCGACCAGGCCCTCAGCGTCGTGCGCCGCGGAGCGACCATCGTGTTCAACGGTTTGCCCCCGGGCACGTTCGACGCCGACATCTTCGACATCGTCCTGCGCGCCATCACGATCCGCGGGTCGATCGTCGGGACGCGCCA
>CANSLE010000295.1 GCA_947647645.1 uncultured Microbacterium sp. | reverse complement strand
TCGGGCACCCGGATGCCGCCGAGGATCGCCGCGCCCTGCAGCAGTCCCACGGCCTGCTGATCGTTGGCGCAGAAGACCGCGTCCGGACGCGCCGCCGGCGGACGTGCCGCCAGCGCGGCCCCGATCTCGCGCCCGCAGAGTACCGTCAGCGCATCGCCCTCGACGACCTCCAGCGTCGCGCCCGGTACCGCGGCCAGCGCACGGCGAGCACCCTCGAGACGGTCGGCGACCTGGCGCACCGCCAGCGGGCCGCCGACGAACGCGTGTCGACGGCGACCGAGAGACAGCAGATGCGCCGCGGCCAGGAACCCACCCTCGACGTCGTCGACGGCCACGGACGGCAATCGCTCGTCGGCATCCTCGGCGTCGACGAGCACGAGGGGCATGCCCGCTGCGCGCAGCCGGTCGATCCGGTCGTCATCCGTGCCCGTGGGCGTCAGGAGCACCCCGTTGACGCGCTGCTCGCGGAAGAGATCGAGGTACGCGTCCTCACGATCGAGGAGGTGGTCGCTGTTGCCGAGCAACACCGACATGCCCTCCCGCGCGGCCCGCTCCTCGGCCCCGCGGGCGACGTCGGCGAAGAACGGGTTGGCGCTGTCGAGAACGACGAGGCCGATCGACCGGCTGCGCCCGGCGCGCAGCTGTCGCGCGGCGTCGTTGCGGACGAATCTGAGCCGCGCGATCGCCTCCTGCACGCGGGCGACCGTCGCCGGGGCCACCCGCTCGGGACGATTGAGCACGTTGGAGACGGTGCCGACCGACACGGATGCCGCGGCGGCGACGTCCTTGACACTGACGGGCACGGCGACCACCCTCGGCTGTTGACGGATCTGCTCTCTCCAGGATATCGTGTGAAACGATTCATTTTGAAACGATTCACGGAATGAGGCGCGATCGATGACGACGCTGTCGCCCGAGCACCTGTCCACCCTCGCCGCCCAGACGATCGAGCTGCCGTCCTGGGCGTTCGGCAACTCGGGCACCCGGTTCCGGGTCTTTCCGACGGCGGGCACCCCGCGCGACCCGTTCGAGAAGATCGCGGATGCCGCCGAGGTCCACCATCACACGGGCCTCGCCCCGAGCGTGGCGCTGCACATCCCGTGGGACGCCGTGGACGACTATGGCGCCCTCCGCCGCCACGCCGAGGACCACGGCGTGCGCCTCGGCACCGTCAACTCGAACACGTTCCAGGACGAGGACTACAAGTTCGGCGCCCTCACCCATCACGACGAGGCGGTTCGCCGCAAGGCCATCGACCACCACCTCGCGTGCATCGACATCATGGACGCCACAGGCGCACGCGACCTGAAGATCTGGCTCGCCGAGGGCTCGAACTACCCGGGTCAGAACGACATGCGCTCCCGCCAGGACCGCCTGCACGACTCGCTGCAGCAGGTCTACACGCGCCTGGGCGATGACCAGCGCCTCGTGCTGGAGTACAAGTTCTTCGAGCCCGCGTTTTACCACACCGACGTCCCCGACTGGGGGACGTCCTACGTGCAGGTGGCGGCCCTGGGCGAGAAGGCGATGGTCTGCCTCGACACCGGGCACCACGCTCCCGGTACCAACATCGAGTTCATCGTCATGCAGCTGCTGCGGCTCGGCCGGCTCGGCTCGTTCGACTTCAACAGCCGCTTCTACGCCGACGACGACCTCATCGTCGGCGCCGCCGATCCGTTCCAGCTGTTCCGCATCCTGGTCGAGGTGATCCGCGGAGGCGGACTCAACAACCCGGATGTCGCGTTCATGCTCGACCAGTGCCACAACATCGAGGACAAGATCCCGGGCCAGATCCGCTCGGTGCTGAACGTGCAGGAGATGACCGCGCGCGCACTGCTGCTCGACCGCGAGGCCCTCGCCACCGCGCAGGCTGCGAACGACGTGCTGACGGCCAACGCGATCATGATGGACGCGTTCCAGACCGATGTGCGACCGCAGCTGGCGGCGTGGCGCGAGGAGCGGGGACTGCCCGCCGATCCGATGGCGGCCTACGCGGCATCCGGCTACGCGCAGCGCATCGCCGCCGAGCGCGCCGGCGGCGTGCAGGCGGGATGGGGCGCCTGAGATGTCGAACCCGACCGTCGCCGACCTCCTCGCGCGCAGCAACCGCCTGGGATCGGATCCGAAGAACACGAACTATGCCGGAGGCAACACCTCGGCCAAGGGTGTCGATATCGACCCCGCGACCGGCCTCCCCGTCGACATCCTGTGGGTGAAGGGCTCCGGCGGCGACCTCGGCACCCTCACCGAGCAGGGCCTCGCGGTGCTGCAGCTCGAACGCGTCCGCGCACTCGTCGATGTCTATCCCGGCGTCGACCGCGAAGACGAGATGGTCGCCGCGTTCGACTACTGCCTGCACGGGCGAGGCGGCGCGGTCCCCTCGATCGACACCGCGATGCACGCGCTCGTGGATGCCGCGCACGTCGACCACCTCCACCCCGACGCGGGCATCGCGATCGCCACCGCCGCCGACGGCGAGGAGCTCACCGGCCGCATCTTCGGCGACGAGGTCGTGTGGGTGCCCTGGCGCCGCCCGGGCTTCCAACTCGGGCTCGACATCGCCGCGATCAAGGCCGACAACCCGCAGGCGATCGGCACGATCCTGGGCGGTCACGGCATCACGGCGTGGGGCGAGACCAGCGCCGAGGCCGAGCGAAACTCCTCCACGATCATCGCGACGGCGGCCGCCTACCTCGCTGAACACGGCGATCCGGCTCCGTTCGGAGGAGTTCGGGACGGCTACGAGGCGCTTCCCGTCACGGAGCGGCGGGCCCGTGCGGCGGCGCTCGCGCCCACGATCCGCGGCCTCGTCTCGACCGTCCGCCCGATGCTCGGCCACTTCACCGACAGCGACACGGTGCTCGACTTCCTGGCGTCCGAGAAGGCACCGCGCCTCGCGGCCCTCGGCACCAGCTGCCCCGACCATTTCCTGCGCACCAAAGTGAAGCCGCTGCTGCTGGATCTGCCGGCCACGGCATCCCTCGACGAGCAGCTGACGCGGCTGCAGGAGCTCATCGTCGAGTATCGCGACGACTACCGCGCCTACTACGACGCGCACGCGACGACCGACAGCCCGGCGATGCGCGGCGCCGACCCGCTCATCGTGCTCGTGCCGGGCATCGGCATGTTCTCCTACGGCGCCAACACGCAGACGGCGCGGGTCGCGGGCGAGTTCTACGTCAACGCCATCAACGTCATGCACGGCGCCGAGTCCGTCTCCACCTACACCCCGATCTCGGATGCCGAGAAGTTCCGCATCGAATACTGGGCACTCGAAGAGGCGAAGCTGCAGCGGATGCCGGCGCCGAAGAGCCATCAGGGCCGCATCGCGCTGGTGACCGGCGGGGCCAGCGGCATCGGCAAGGCCACGGCGACGCGGCTCGCCGCGGCGGGCGCGTGCGTCGTGGTCGCCGACCTCGACCTCGAGAAGGCGCGGGCCGTTGCCGACGAGCTCGGCGGCCCGGACGTC
>CANSLE010000294.1 GCA_947647645.1 uncultured Microbacterium sp. | reverse complement strand
GTCGCCGCCGCGGCCACCCGCGCGCTGACGGAGGCCGGGGTGCCGCACGTGCTGCAGCGGGCCGGGACGCTGTTCAGCGTGTTCTTCGGTCCCGACTTCGTCGCGGGAGTCCCCGACTACGCCACGGCGCAGCGGCAGGACACCGCCGCGTACGCGCGGTTCTTCCACGCGATGCTGGATGCCGGGGTGTCGCTGCCCCCGTCGGCGTTCGAGGCCTGGTTCCTCACCGCGGCGCACGACGAGCGGGCCGTCGCCCGGATCGTCGACGCGCTGCCGGGAGCCGCCCGCGCCGCCGGCGCCGCGTAGGTCCTCGACACGCGGCATCTCCGCGGGAATCGCGCCGGAGTGGCCGTACGCATCGCGGATAGGCTGGAGCCCATGCCCGTGACACTGCTCGGTGCGGCCGAGATCCGCGAACTCGCCGCCGACCTCGGCGTCACGCCGACCAAGAAGCTCGGCCAGAACTTCGTCGTCGACGCGAACACGGTGCGAAAGATCGTCCACGTCGCGGGGGTCACCTCCGCCGACCGGGTGGTCGAGGTCGGGCCGGGCCTCGGCTCGCTCACCCTCGCCATCCTCGAGGCGGGCGCTGCGGTCACGGCGGTCGAGATCGATCACCGCCTCGCCGAGCGGCTGCCCGCAACCGCGGCGGCGCACGGCGTCGTCGACGGCGCGCTGACGGTCGTGGATGCCGATGCCCTTCGCGTGACGGAGCTGCCGGGCGCGCCGAACGTGCTCGTCGCGAACCTGCCGTACAACATCAGCGTGCCGGTGCTGCTGCACTTCATGGAGACCTTCCCGTTCCTCCAGCGCGGCGTCGTCATGGTCCAGGCCGAGGTGGGGGAGCGCCTCGCCGCCCCTCCCGGATCGAAGGTGTACGGCGCCCCGAGCGTGAAGGCCGCCTGGTACGGCTCGTGGCGGCTCGCCGGCACGGTCTCGCGGCAGGTGTTCTGGCCGGTGCCGAACGTCGACAGCGTGCTGGTCGGGTTCCGCCGCGATCCTGAGGCTCGCGGCGATGAGGCCCTCCGCCGCGCCACGTTCCAGGTCGTGGACGCCGCCTTCCAGCAGCGCCGCAAGATGCTCCGTCAGGCGCTGGCCCCGCTCCTCGGGGGCTCGTCGGCCTCGGCGACGGTCGTCCTCGAGGCGGCGGGCGTGGATCCCACGACCCGCGGCGAGCAGCTGACGATCGACGATTTCGTGGCGATCGCACGCGCCAGCGGCTGAGCGCGCTCCGCGGCGGCGACGACACGTCGCGCAACGTTCACCACGCGGTCACGAAACATGTCTGTAACATGACGCGCATGCGTATGGCCGAGCATCCGGCTCCCGAGCGGATCGTGCTGCATCTCAGCGACACCCACCTGCGGGCCGAGGGCTCGCGCATCTGGGACGCGGTGTCGGGCGAGGAGAACCTTGCCCGGGCGCTCTCGGTCATGGAGGCATCGGGCGTGCGTCCCGACGCGATCGTCGTCACGGGCGATCTCGTCGATCTCGGCGAACGGGCCGCGTACGCGACGCTCCGGGGCCTTCTCGAGCCGGTCGCCGCGCGGCTGCAGGCACCGATCGTCTGGGTGATGGGAAACCACGACGACCGTGCCGCCTTCCGGGCCGAGCTCTGGGACGACGAGACGGTGGACCTCCGCCCCGTCGACCGTGTCGACGAGTTCGACGGCCTCCGCATCGTCACCCTCGACACCTCGGTGCCGGGGCAGCACTACGGCGAGGTCGCCGACGCCCAGCTGGCGTGGCTCGCCGCCGTGCTCGAGACCCCGGCCCCGCTCGGCACGATCCTGGCGATGCACCATCCGCCGGTGCCGAGCGTGCTGGCCCTCGCCGCGAGCGTCGAGCTGCGCGACCAGGCGCGCCTCGCGCGTGTCCTCCGCGGCACCGATGTCCGCGCGATCATCGCCGGTCACCTGCACTATTCGACGTTCGCGACCTTCGCCGGCATCCCGGTGTCGGTCGCCTCGTCGACCTGTTACGCACAGGACCTCACGGTGCCGGTCGGGGGCACCCGTCCCCAGGACGGGGCCCAGTCGTACAACCTGGTGCACGTCTACGACGACACCGTCGTCCACTCGGTCGTCCCGGTGGACGTGCCGCGCGTCATGGAGTACACCGACCCCGAGGCTGCGCGACGGCTGCTGGCCGCCGCCGGTGTCACGGGCGTCGACGTGCAGCGACGGAGCGCTCCGCCGACGCGGCCGGTGTCCGTGCTGCGCTGACCTGCGCCTCCCACGGGGCGCGCACCGGGAACAGCCGCTCCAGCGTGTCGCGCAACAGCCGCACCCGCAGCTCCTCCGGCACCTCCGTCTCGCCGCCGTCGTTGAGGCAGAACATGTCCGCGTCGCGGCGCTCCTCCAGCCGGCGCATCTTGCGCAGCGCCGAGACCATCGTCGTCTGCACGTAGCGCACGCGCGGCGCGGCGGTCGCGATCGCACGACCGGTCATGAGCGCGTAGTAGTGGTAGAGGCTGTTGGTCACCGACACGTCGGTCGCCGAGCGGAAGCGGGATGCCGCCGTGCGTGCGATGTCCTCGGCGAACTCGCGCTCCAGCTCCGCGGCGACGCTCCGCCGCATCGGCGTCGCGCAGTGCTCGAGGTCGCGCACGATCGACCGGCCGAACCGTTCGCGCAGCAGGGCACGGTTGACCCGCAGCGCGTTGTCGTGACCGGAGCGGTCGGTGCGGGTCGTGCCGGCGCCGATGCGCACGTCGCACTCGACGAACGTCGTCAGGCCGCCCGCGGTGAAGAACATCTCGGGGGTGACCGGTCGACCGAAGAACATGTCGTCGTTCGAGTAGAGGAAGTGCTCCGCGAGGCCGTCGATGCGGTGCAGCTGCGCCTCGACGGCGTGAGAGTTGTGGGTCGGGAGCACGGACGGGTCGGCGAAGAACTCCTCGCTCCGTACGATCGTGACGCGCGGGTGCTCCGCCAGCCACGCGGGCCGGGGAGAGTCGGTCGCGATGAAGATCCGCCGCACCCACGGCGCGTACATGTGCACGCTGCGCAGGGCGTAGCGCAGTTCGTCGACGTGCCGGTAGCGGGCCGGTCCGTCGTCGCCCTCGCCGACCACGTACTCCTCCAGCTGTGCGGCGCGCTGGCGTTGGAACTCGCTGGCCGAGCCGTCGACCCACGAGAAGACCATGTCGATCTCCGCCGTCACCTCGTGCGGGCGCGCGTCGAACATGCCGACGACCGACCGCCAGGAGCGGCCGTAGCGCCAGACCGTGGTGGGCGTGAGGTCGGAGGCGGGGAAGACCCTCCGCGTGAGCGCGGTGGGTCGGGGCGCGTGGACGGTGCCGTCGGCGGTCCGCCACGTCTCGAGGCGCACGGACTCCGCGGTGCCGTATCGCAGGGAGCCGTTGGCGCTCACGCGCGGACGGAAGAGCCTCATCGACCAGACCGACGCGGGGTCGGGGAGGGCGAGGTCGGCGGCGAGACGGGACGGCGATCCCGCGGACTTGGCATACAGCGGCTCGGTCGCCCCCGCCGCGGCGA
>CANSLE010000293.1 GCA_947647645.1 uncultured Microbacterium sp. | reverse complement strand
GTGGGCTTCACCGGCGCGGCGGGCGCATCCGTCCGCGCCTACGTACCGGACTCCACCCACCTGCCGCTGGTCGTCGTGGGCACGGGCTCGCACCCGGACACCTCGGCGCTGCGGGATGCCGTCGGCGCCGCGGTGCGCACGACCACGGGGTTCGCGACGATCGCGATCGAGGCACCGATCGCGCACGAGGACTCCTGGCGCGCGGTCGCCGAGGGCGCCGTGCTCGGCGGATACCGTTTCGAGGGCTACAAGACCGCCCCGGTCCCGGCGCGTGCCGCGCGCGTCGTCGTACGGGCTCTCCACGCGCCGTCGGAGGCGACGGTCGAGCGTGTCCGTGCGATCGGCGCCGCCGCAGCGCTCGTGAAGGATCTGGTCCATGTCCCCGCCGAGTGGCTGGGGCCGCAGGAGGTCGCCGACGCCGCGCGTGACGCGCTCGCGGAGCTTCCCGTCGAGATCGAGGTGCTCGACGAGGCCCAGCTCGCCGACGGCGGTTACGGCGGCATCCTGGGTGTGGGACAGGGATCCGACCGACCGCCGCGGCTCGTGCGTATCGACTACGCCCCAGCCGATGCGGTGCGCCATATCGCGCTCGTGGGCAAGGGCATCACCTTCGACACGGGCGGTCTGTCCCTCAAACCGCCCGCGGGCATGGTCGGCATGAAGTACGACATGTGCGGTGCGGCCACCGTGCTCGCCGTCGTCCGCGCGGCTGCCCAGCTCCGCCTGCCCGTGCGCGTGTCCGGCTGGCTGTGCCTCGCCGACAACATGCCGTCCGGCCGCGCCACCCGCCCGGGAGACGTCTTGCGCGTGCTCGGGGGGACGACCGTCGAGGTCCTCAACACCGACGCGGAAGGCCGGCTGGTCCTCGCCGACGGCCTCGTCGCCGCGAGCCGGACGCATCCCGACGTGCTGATCGACGTCGCCACCCTGACGGGAGCTATCTCCGTCGCGCTGGGCTCGCGCCACACCGGCGTCATGGGCGCCGAGGACGCCGTCGCGGAGTTCCTGGAGGCCGCGGACGCCGCCGACGAGCTCGCCTGGCCCCTGCCGCTGCCGGCTCACATGGAGGAGGAGCTCGACTCCCCCATCGCCGACCTCGTCAACGCCAAGGTCGGCGACCCGACCGGAGGCTCGCTGTTCGCCGGTCTCTTCCTCCAGAGGTTCGTGGGACGCGTCTCGGACGACGCCGACGCTCCCCGCATCCCCTGGGTGCACCTCGACATCGCCGGCAGCGGAAGCACCAAGTCCGCGACCGGCGCCACGGACAAGGGCCCGACCGGGGCGACCGTCCGCTCGCTGCTCGCTTTCATCGAAGGAGACGCACGATGACCGCACACCACTTCGACCTCGTCGTCCTCGGCGGCGGTTCCGCCGGCTACGCCGCGGCGCTGCGCGCCGCCGAACTCGGCCGATCCGTCGCCCTGGTCGAGAAGGACAAGCTCGGTGGGACGTGTCTGCACCGCGGGTGCATCCCGACGAAGGCGATCCTGCACGCCGCCGAGGTCGCCGATAACGTGCGAGAGGCCGCCGCCGTCGGTGTCCGCGCGACCTTCGACGGCATCGACGCCCACGCCGTGACTACGTTCCGCGAGGGGATCGTCGCGAAGAAGTACAAAGGGCTGCAGGGCCTCGTCGCCGCACGCGGCATCACCGTCGTCGCGGGCGAGGGACGTCTGGTCGTGGATGCCGACGGTCCGGCGGTCGTCGTCGGCGACGACTCCTATCGGGGCACGGACGTCCTCCTGGCGACCGGCTCCTCCACGCGCACCCTGCCCGGCATCGAGCTCGGCGGGCGGATCCTCTCGAGCGAGGAGGCTCTCGCGCTGCGGGAGGTCCCGGCATCCGTCGTCGTGCTCGGCGGCGGCGTCATCGGCGTCGAGTTCGCGAGCGCATGGCGCTCGATGGGCGCGGACGTGACCGTCGTCGAAGGTCTCGACCATCTGGTGCCGGCCGAGGACGTCGCCTCGAGCAAGGCTCTGGAGCGCGCCTTCCGCAAGCGCGGCATCACCGCGCGCCTCGGCTCCCGATTCGCGAGCGTGTCACAGAGCGATACCGCGGTCACACTCGTCCTCGACGACGGATCCGAGCTCATCGCGGATTACCTGCTGGTGGCGGTGGGCCGCGGTCCCGTCACGGCGCAGATGGGGTTCGAGGATGCCGGTGTCGCACTGGAGCGGGGCTTCGTCGTCGTGGACGAGCGTCTGCACACCAGCGTCGCCCATGTGTGGGCGGCGGGAGACATCGTGCCCGGCCTCCAGCTCGCACATCGCGGGTTCCAGCAGGGCGTCTTCGTCGCCGAGGAGATCGCCGGGCTCAACCCGATCGTCGTGCCAGAGCACACGATCCCCCGCGTCGTCTATTCGCACCCCGAGGTCGCGTCCGTGGGGGTCACCGAGGCGGCCGCCCGCGAGACACACGGCGATGCGGTCGTCGCGTACGAGTACAACCTGGCGGGCAACGGGCGCAGCGAGATCATCGGCACGGGCGGCATCGTCAAGGTGGTCCGCATCGCCGACGGGCCCGTCGTCGGCGTCCACCTCGTCGGGGACCGGGTCGGCGAGCTCATCACCGAGGGGCAGCTGGCCGTCGGATGGGAAGCCCACCCCGAGGACATCGCCCCGTATCTGCACGCTCATCCCACGCAGAGCGAAGCGCTCGGCGAGGCTTTCCTAGCGCTCGCCGGCAAGCCGCTGCACGCCGTCTGAACCACACCACACCACACCCGCGTCCGACGACCGCGCCGCTGTGCGGCCGCAAGGGTCACTAAGCTAGTTGTCGGACATCGAACTTCTGAAGGAGACACAGTCATGAGCACATCCGTGGTCCTCCCCGCGCTCGGCGAGAGCGTCACCGAGGGAACGGTCACCCGTTGGCTCAAGAAGGTCGGTGACACGATCCAGGCCGACGAAGGGCTGCTCGAGATCTCGACCGACAAGGTCGACACGGAGATCCCGTCGCCGGTCAGCGGGGTCATCGAGGAGATCCTCGTCGCCGAGGACGAGACCGTCGAGGTCGGCGCCGTCCTGGCCAAGATCGGTGACGGCTCGGCCGCACCCTCCAGCGACGACGCTCCCGCCGCGGCGCAGCCCGCCGCCGAGCAGGCTCCCGCTGCTCCGGAGCCCGCCGCCGAGCAGGCTCCGGCCGCGGCTCCTGCGGCGTCGGGCGATGCGAAGGACGTCGTGCTCCCCGAGCTCGGCGAAAGCGTCACGGAAGGAACCGTCACTCGCTGGCTCAAGCAGGTCGGCGACGAGGTCGCCGTCGACGAGCCGCTTCTGGAGATCTCCACCGACAAGGTCGACACGGAGATTCCGTCACCTGTTGCCGGCATCCTTCAGGAGGTCCTGGCCTCCGAGGATGAGACGGTCGCCGTCGGCGCCGTGCTGGCACGCATCGGCTCTGGAGCACCGGCTGCTCCGGCGCCCGCGGCAGAGGCGCCCGCTGCTGCTCCCGCGCCCGCTGCTGCTCCCGCGCCCGCTGCTGCTCCCGCGCCCGCTGCTGCTCCG
>CANSLE010000292.1 GCA_947647645.1 uncultured Microbacterium sp. | reverse complement strand
CCTGACGCGCGCGGAGGCGATCGCCGCCGGCCTGTACGGCACGGTGGTGGATGCCGAGGTGCGGCCTCGGATCGGTGACGTGCTCGTGGGGGCGCGATCAGCGGTGGCCTACTACGACGATCGCCTCGCCGACAAGAAGCCGCAGCGCATGATCGGCCAGCACGGTTCCCTCACCGACCAGGAGCGCATCGTCCCCCTGGTCCGGTTGGGGGCGTTCGCGACACTCTGACGCCGGGTCAGCCGTCCTCGGTCCGCGCGCCGAAGACGATCTCGTCCCACGACGGCATGGACGTACGACCCTTGCGGCGAGAGGCGTCACTGATCACGGTGTCCTCGATGGCGGCGGGCTCTTCCGCGCGACCCGGTGCCGACTCTTCATAGCCGGGCTCGAGGGCATCGAAGAGCGCGACGGGGGAGTGCGGCCGCTGCGCGGCCGGCTCTTCCGCGGGCATCGGCTCCCGCTGGCCGCGGCGACGCCGGAGCGCCTCGAGCAGGTCGGCCGTCTCGGCGGACGTGACCGCGTGATCCGGTGCGCGCTTGATCGCGGCATCCTCCACGGCGGGGGTGATCGGCGCGCGGACGTCCGGACGGACGATGTCGGCGTCGGGCACGGACGGCTCGGACTCCAGCCGTCGAGGCCCGAAGGCTCCCGAGTCGAAGCGGGAGGCGTCCTTCAGCGGGGAGGAGTCGAGCGCACGCAAGCGGGGGATCAGCCCTTCGGGCAGAGACCCTTGGCGGGACAGCTGCGTCGCGTCGGCATTCAGCGGCGCGAGGCTGCTGCGACGCGGGTCGAAGCTCCACCGCGCATCGTGGTCCACCTCGTTCGCGGTGAACTCGAGCTTGACGATCCAGCCGTCCTCCTCCTTCCAGCTCGTCCACCGCTCGCCCGTGGCGCCCGCCTCGGCGAGTTTGGCGCGGACGGCGACCCCGAACGTGGGCTGGGCGTTCGCGTCGAGCTCGCCGGCGATCAGCACCGGCACCGCGAGTGCCTGTCCGACGACGTGCTCACGCTCAGCGAGGACCGGACGCTCGAAGCGCTGCACGTCCTCCAGCCGGGCGCCGAGGAGCTCGGCGACCTCCTGCGCGGACAGGCCGGAACGGATGTGCGCCTGGATGTCGCGAGGGCTCGGCCTCGCCGCCCGGGATTCGCTGTCGCGCTGGGAGCGGCGCAGCTGACTGCGCAGCGTCTCGTCGACCGGCAGGGCAAAGCGCTCGCCCGACTCCGTGGCGAGGACGAGAATGCCCTCTTCGGTTCCGATGACCTTGAGCTGTTCCATACGAAACACCCCTCCCGTTCCCTGCTCGGGCACGATTCGATTGCCGCGCCCATGCTGTCACAGCAGTTCGCCGCACTCGGGAATATCGCGGGCGCGCCGCGAGTTCCATGCCACGCACCCGCCGGAAGCGGGCATCGCGCACGGCGATCATTTGCGAAATCCGAACCCGTCGTGCAAACTATCGCCGCCCCACGTCGGTAACCCCCCTGACGACCGGCCGGCACTTTGGCAACAACCTGGAAGTTGAGAGCATGGCGACCGATTACGACGCCCCCCGCAAGACCGACGACGACAGCGAGTCGATCGAGGCCCTGAAGGAGCGCGTTCCCGACAAGATGTCCGGGGCCGTCGACGTCGAGGATGCCGACAACCCCTCGGGCTTCGAACTGCCCGGAGCCGACCTTTCCGACCTCGAGCTCGACGTCGTCGTGCTCCCGCCGCAGGAGGACGAGTTCACCTGCATCGAGTGCTTCCTCGTGAAGCACCGCACTCAGATCGACCACGAGACCGCCGCCGGCGCCGTGTGCGTCGAGTGCGTCTGACACCTCTCAGACCGACTGCGCACGCCTGATCGCGGCCACAACCCGATCGGGCGTGCGCGTCGAGAACACCCACTCGGACACCGGATCGCCCGGATCGGACACCGCGACACGCACGATGGGATCGATGCCGCCGCGAAGAAGGTGCCAGGCGGTGCGGGACAGCTCCGGCCCCCGCGCCGCACGGGCGTCCTCGCTCCACAGCGCCTCGGCCTCACCGAGTTCGTGGACGTCGATGTGTGCGCGCCCGACTCTCAGCTCGCCGTTGCGGACTTCGAGCACCGGCGATGTGAAGACGAGCACGGCGATGAGCGCGGCCGCGACGGCGATGCCGGTGACGAGCGCGATCGACGAGTCGAGGGGGACGAAGACGAGCGCGACCATCGGAGCCAGCACGGCGGCGCTCAGAAGCGTCCACAGCGATGGGCTGAGCCGTTCGCGGTAGACGACGTCGGATGAGGAGGCGGTGGCGGCGGTGATGTGCATTACCCTCGTGGAGTGATCGATTCCGTGGACGTTCCCATTATCGCGTCGCAGGTTCCCGTCTACGCACACCCGGGCGACGCGGGAGCGGATCTCGTGGCGACGGAGGCGCTCCGTCTCGAGCCGGGGGCACGCGCCCTCGTCGGCACCGGAGTGCGCATCGCCCTCCCCGACGGCTACGTCGCGTTCGTCGTGCCGCGCAGCGGTCTGGCCGCGAAGCACGGGATCACGATCGTGAACGCGCCCGGAACCGTGGACGCGGGTTATCGGGGAGAGATCAAGGTCGCTCTGCTCAACACCGACGCGCGTGAGCCCTACGACATCTCCGTCGGCGACCGGATCGCGCAGATGATCGTCATGCCCGTGCCGCGCGTCCGCTTCCTCCCCGTCGACGAGCTCACCGACTCCACGCGAGGCGAGGGCGGGTTCGGCTCAACGGGCTACCAGACAGGAGTCACCTCATGAGCGACGAACTGCAGACCACCTCCGGCGCAGACCGCGCTTCGACCGGTCCCTTCGACGAATCGGAGGCGAATCCGGTCCGCCCCTACATCGATCTCGGCGGCATCAAGGTGCTGCCGCGCGAGGGGCTCAACCTGCGCCTCGAGGTGGAGGAGCAGACCAAGCGCATCGTGGCCGTCGGCCTCGACTACGCGGACTCCACGCTCCAGGTGCAGCCGTTCGCGGCGCCGCGCTCGAGCGGGCTGTGGAGCGAGACCCGCGAGCAGATCCGCCAGCAGATCCGCCAGCAGGGGGGCCGTGTCGAGGAGCGTGAGGGTCCGCTGGGGCCGGAGCTGCTCGCCGAGGTTCCCGTGGTCGGACCCGACGCGGTGGCCGGCAAGCGCCTGGCGCGTTTCGTCGGCGTCGACGGGCCCCGATGGTTCCTCCGCGGCGTGATCGGAGGGGCAGCCACGACCGACGTCGACGCGGCCGCGCGCGTCGAGGACCTGTTCCGCTCCATCGTCGTCGTCCGGGGCGGCAGCCCCATGCCGCCGCGCGATCTGATCCCCCTCAAGATGCCGGCCGCTCCCGGTACGGCATGAGCTCGCCGATCGACGACAATCGGGACGCGGCATCCGATCCGCTCACCCCGCCCCCGCCGACCGCGTCCGATCTCCTCGGCCAGGCGCTCGGCGGCGCCGCACGGCGGGCGGGCCTGGACCCATCGCGCCAGGCACACACCGGACACGTCGTGTGGGCCGCGATGGGCGGCTGGCGCG
>CANSLE010000291.1 GCA_947647645.1 uncultured Microbacterium sp. | reverse complement strand
CGTCGACGCGTCCCGGCTCGCACGCCGCGTCGCGCACGGGTACCTCGACGAGTACACCGCCGACCTCGACGCGGCGCTGGCGCGCGTCGTCGCGGCGCGGGAGGCGGGGGAGGCCCGGTCGGTCGGACTGGTCGGCAACGCGGCGGAGGTCTTTCCCGAGCTGCTGCGACGTCGTCACGCGGGGGGCGCACCGTTCGACATCGTCACCGATCAGACGAGTGCCCACGACCCGCTGGCGTACCTCCCGATCGGGGTGGACGTCGACGGGTGGAAGCAGGCCGCGGCATCCGACCCCGAGGGGTTCACGCTGCGCGCCCGCGCCGCGATGGCGGCGCACGTCGAGGCGATGGTCGGCTTCCAGGACGCCGGGGCGACCGTCTTCGACTACGGCAACTCGATCCGCCGCGAGGCCCAGCTCGGCGGCTACGACCGCGCCTTCGCGTTCCCCGGGTTCGTGCCTGCATACATCCGTCCGTTGTTCGCCGAGGGACGCGGCCCGTTCCGCTGGGTGGCACTGTCGGGCGACCCCGACGACATCGCGAAGACGGATCGTGCCGTCGCGGAGCTGTTCCCGCACGACACGGCGTTGCGCCGCTGGCTGGAGAAGGCGGGCCAGACCGTGCAGGTGGAGGGGCTCCCGGCGCGGATCTGCTGGCTCGGCTACAAGGAGCGTCACCTCGCCGGCCGGCGGTTCAACGAGATGGTCGCCTCGGGAGAGCTCGCCGGGCCGATCGTGATCGGCCGCGACCACCTCGATGCGGGCTCCGTCGCCTCCCCCTACCGCGAGACCGAGGCGATGGCCGACGGCTCCGACGCGATCGCCGACTGGCCGTTGCTGAACGCGCTGCTGAACACGGCCTCCGGGGCTTCGTGGGTGTCGATCCACCACGGCGGCGGCGTCGGCATCGGCCGATCGATCCACGCAGGCCAGGTGACCGTCGCCGACGGGTCCGCGCTCGCCGCGGAGAAGATCGAGCGTGTGCTGACGAACGACCCCGGCACCGGGGTCATGCGTCACGTGGACGCCGGCTACGACCGGGCCCGCGCGGTCGCCCGCGAGCGAGGCCTCACGATCCCCATGCTCGGGGATGCCGCCCCATGAGCACCCTGCTGATCACGGACATCGGCGAGCTGACGACGAACGTCACAGGGCTCGGCGACGAGCCCGGCGACCCCACCGGACTGATCCGCGGAGCGGCGGTGGCGGTCGTCGACGGCCGGATCGCCTGGGTCGGACGCGACGGCGCAGACGCTGCCGCGATCGTCGATCTCGCGGCGACCGACCGCACCGCGGCGGATGACCGCACCGGTGGGGTGACGGTCGTGGATGCCGCGGGTCGCGCCGTCATCCCCGGCTTCGTCGACAGCCACACTCACCTCGTCTTCGGCGACGACCGCGCGGACGAGTTCGAGGCCCGTATGGCCGGGCAGCCGTATGTCGCCGGCGGCATACGACGGACCGTGGCGGCGACCCGCGCGGCATCCGATGCGGAGTTGCGTGCCCGGCTGGCCGGGTTCGTCGCCGAGCTGCACGCGCAGGGGACGACCACTTTCGAGGTGAAGACCGGCTACGACCTCACCGCCGACGGGGAGGCGCGGCTCGCGCGCGTCGCGCGGGAGGTCACCGACGAGGTGACCTTCCTCGGGGCGCACGTCGTGCCCGCCGAGTTCGCCGCCGACCGCGACGCCTACGTCGATCTTGTCTGCGGACAGATGCTCGCGGCTGTGCGGCCGCACGCCCGATGGATCGACGTGTTCTGCGAGACCGGCGCGTTCACCCCGGACGAGACGCGGCGGATCCTCCGCGCGGGGATCGACGCAGGGCTGCGTCCGCGCCTCCACGGCAACCAGCTGGGCCACGGCCAGGGGGTGCGCATCGCGGTGGAGCTCGGCGCGTGGTCGGTCGATCACTGCACCCATCTGGATCGGGAGGACGTGCGGCTCCTCGCCGACAGCGACGTCGTCGCGACGCTTCTGCCCGGCGTCGAGTTCTCCACCCGGCATCCCTATCCCGATGCCCGCCGCCTGATCGACGCGGGGGTGACCGTCGCCCTCGCGAGCGATTGCAACCCCGGCACGAGCTTCACGAGCTCGATGCCGCTGATGGTCGCCCTCGCCGTCCGCGAGATGGGAATGACCGTCGCGGAGGCGGTGTGGGCCGCGACCGCCGGTGGCGCGCGGGCGCTGGGCCGCGAGGACGTCGGTACGCTCGCGCTCGGTACGCGCGCAGATCTCGTGCTCCTCGACGCGTCGTCGCGGGTGCATCTCGCCTACCGTCCGGGGGTCCCGCTGGTGGCCGCCGTGTACCGCGGCGGGTCGCGCGTCGGGTAGGGCGTCTCCGACACCCGCCGCGCGGCCGCACGCAGACGCCGGGTCAGGGGCGGTCGAAGCTCCAGTCGTCCGGGTCGATCGCGGACGCGACCTCCCAGTCGTCGGTGGCCCACCTGAACGTCGCGACGGCGCACGTGGGCATGTGACCGATCGCTCCGCCCGTCAGCCGCTCCGCGAGCGCCGTCATCCCCGGGTCGTGTGCGACGAGGATCACCGTCGGTGCCCTCCGCGCCGCAGCGGCGCGAAGGAGCGCGGTGGCGGGAGCGCCGTAGAGGTCGGCGTCCGGCTCCGGCTCGAGTCCGAACGCGGACGCGAAGAAGGTTGCCGTGGTGCGGGCGCGCAGCGCGGTCGAGGTCAGCACGGCGTCCGGGCGCAGGCCTGTGGCGGAGAGCCGCGCCGCCAGTGCCGGGGCGTCGCGCATCCCGCGGTCGTTGAGCGGGCGGTCGTGGTCGTCGAGGCCGGGGTCGCCCCAGTCGCTCTTCGCGTGGCGGACGAGGACGAGTGTCGTCATACAGGGCCCTTTCGTCGGTGGAGGCCGGCCAGGAGCTCCAACACGCAGAGCGCGGCCAGGCGCACGGTGCGTCCGTCGGCGGCGTCCGCCGTGGCATCCACCTCGACGATATCTGCGCTGCGGACATCCGGGTCCTCGGCGAGCCCCCGCACGAGCGCGCGCAGCTCCCACGCCTGCAGTCCACCCGGCACCGAGGCCGGACATCCCGGAGCCACCGCGCGGTCGCAGACGTCCACGTCGATGTCGAGGTGGATGCCGCCCCCGCCGCGTCCCGCCACCTCGCGCGCCTCCGCGACCACCTCGTCGATCCCGCGACGGCGCAGCTCGTCGAGCGTGACCACGCGGATGCCGACGTCGGCGGCGCGACGGGCGTACGCCGCGGAGTTGGCGAAGTCGGAGACGCCGACCTGCACGATGCGCCGTCCGTCCAGGCCGTCCGCGATCAGCCGCCGGACGGGAGAGCCGTTCGAGACCCCGTCGCGCAGGTCGAGGTGGGCGTCGAGGGTGATGAGCCCGGCGGCATCCGCGCCCTGCGCCGCCGCGTAGGTGACCGAGTTGTCGCCGCCGAGGGCGATCACCAGCTCGGCGCCGAGGCGCAGCTCGCGCACGCGCGTGCGGAGCCGAGCCTCACCGTCGGGACCGTCGGGCTCGGCGACGTCACCGGCGTCGGCGATCGCGAGCACCTCGCTGTGATCGAC
>CANSLE010000290.1 GCA_947647645.1 uncultured Microbacterium sp. | reverse complement strand
ACGACCTCGCCGCCGTGTGCGCGGCTCTCGCCCTGGTGCCCGACCTCGTCGTCGCGCACTCGATGGGGGCGTTCGTGGCCGTCGTGTTCGCGCACCGGCATCCCGCCCTGGCTGCGCGTCTCCTCCTCGTCGACGGGGGACTGCCGTTGGCCGCTCCGGCGGACCTGACGCCGGACGAGCTGGTCGCGGCCATCCTCGGGCCGACGGCCGCGCGGCTCTCGCGCCGTTTCGCCGACGTCGACGACTACCTCGCGTTCTGGCGCGACCACCCCGCGTTCGCGGGCGACTGGTCTCCGGCGATCGAGCGCTACTTCGCGTACGACCTCGAACGGGAGCCCGACGGCTCCTACCGACCGGCGACGAGCTATGCCACCACCGTCGAGGACACCGTCGACATGAACACGCGTGACACGGTGCGCGACGCCCTCGGCGCGCTGTCGGTGCCCACGACCCTCGTCACCGTGCCGCGGGGGCTCCAGGACGAGACGCCCGGGCTGTATCCGCCCGTCCACCTCGCAGCTCAGCTGGGCGCCTATCCGTCGGTGGCGCACGTGGCCTGGCCCGAGTTCAACCACTACACGGTGGTGCTCTCGCACGCCGGCGCCCACCGCCTGGCCGCGCTGGTGGTGGAGCAGCTCGCCGCCTCCGTCCCGCACGCGCCGTAGCGGCGCCGCGCGTCGGGACGCCATCGGCATCCCGAGAAACCAACGACGTCTCGACACATCACCGCTGCGGGGGTTTCTCGTGGGCGCGGTGGTTTCTCGGCGGGGGAGGCGGGGGTAGCAGGGGCGGTCAGTGCGCGCCGGCGGCGACGCGCGTCGTCAACTGGTGGGCGTGGGCGAGCAGCGTGCGTCCGAGGTCGGGAATGCGGTCGGCGGAGAAACGGAACTCGACGCCCGTCAGGCTCAGCGCCCACTGCGGGTGTCCCGAGCGCGTGAACACGGCAGCCCCGATCCCGTAGCTGCCCTCGACGATGAGCCCCGGGTTGAGGGCGTAGCCGCGGGCCTGCGTCTCTCGCAGACGCGCGCGCAGACGCGGCTCGGCGTGCGCCGCGCCGTGGCGCTCGGCGAGCTCGGGATGCCGCTCGAAGTACGCGTCCACATCGTGAGGCGGCAGGAACGCGAGGATGGCGAGCCCGGCGGACGCGACCCCCAGCGGGAAACGCACGCCCTCGGACAAGACGAACGATCGGATCGGGAACGCCCCGTCCTCGCGGATGAGGCAGACCGTCTCGTCGCCGCGGCGCACCGACAGGAACGCGCTCTCCTCGGTGCGTACGGCGAGCGACCGGACGATGTCGCGCGCGATGGCGGTGATGTCGTAACGGGATGCCGCGACCGTCCCCATGAGATAGAGCTCGGGCCCCGGCATCCAGGCGCCGGACTGCTCGTCCTGGTCGACGAGACCCTCGTGGCGCAGCGCGGTCAGCAGACGGTGGGTGGTCGGGCGGGTCAGCTCGGCCCGGCGGGCGATCTCGGCGACCGAGAGACCGTCTTCGCCGGCGGCCGTCACGAGCCGCAGGAGCGCTGCCGCGCGTGCCACCGACTGCGCACCGGGCACCGTTCGTCGCGAAGTGTCCATGATGTGGACACTAGGCGTCGCGGCATCCACATGGCAAGCGCCGACGTGCGCGGCCGCGTGGGACGGCGGAGGATGGAGGCGGACACGCGTTGACAAAGGAGTGATTCGTGATCGACAAGACCTACCCGTCGGCGGCCGCTGCCGTCGCCGACATCCCGGACGGCGCGTCGCTCGCCGTCGGCGGGTTCGGGCTCTCCGGCAATCCGATCGCTCTCATCGAGGCGCTCCTCGCGCAGGGCACCCGCGACCTCTCGATCGTGTCGAACAACTGCGGCGTCGACGACTGGGGTCTCGGCGTGCTGCTGAACGCGAAGCGCATCCGCAAGATGACCTCCTCCTACGTCGGGGAGAACAAGGAGTTCGAGCGGCAGTTCCTCTCCGGCGAGCTCGAGCTGGAGCTGACACCGCAGGGCACGCTCGCCGAGAAGCTCCGGGCCGGCGGCGCGGGCATCGCGGCCTTCTTCACCCAGACCGGGGTCGGCACGCAGGTCGCGGAGGGCGGACTGCCGCGCACGTACGACGGCGCGGGCGGCATCGCCGTGGCCTCGCCGCCGAAGGACGTCCGCACCTTCGCCGTCACCGGCGAGGAACGCGACTACGTGCTCGAAGAGGCGATCGTCACGGACTTCGCGCTCGTACACGCCGCGAAGGGCGACACCCACGGCAACCTCGTCTTCCACAAGGCCGCGCGCAACTTCAACCCGCTCGCCGCGATGGCCGGGCGGATCTGCATCGCGCAGGTCGAGGAGCTCGTCGCGCCCGGCGACCTCGACCCCGACGGCATCCACCTGCCCGGCATCTACGTGCACCGCATCGTGGAGGTCGGCACCGACATCGAGAAGCGCATCGAGCGCCGCAGCGTCACGGTCGACGACAGCGCCGATCGCGACATCCCGGAAGGAGCCTGAGATGGCACGCACGCGCAATGAGATGGCCGCACGTGCGGCCGCGGAGCTGGCCGACGGGTCGTACGTGAACCTCGGCATCGGCCTGCCGACGCTCGTGCCGAACTTCGTCCCGGAGGACGTGACCGTCGTGCTGCAGTCGGAGAACGGCATCCTCGGCGTCGGCCCGTACCCGACCGAGGCCCACGTCGACCCCGACCTCATCAACGCCGGCAAGGAGACGGTCACCGTCCTCCCGGGTGCGGCGTTCTTCGACTCGGCGCTGAGCTTCGGCATGATCCGCGGCGGCAAGATCGACGCGGCCATCCTGGGTGCGATGCAGGTGTCGGCCTCCGGCGACCTGGCGAACTGGATGATCCCCGGGAAGATGGTCAAGGGCCCGGGCGGCGCCATGGACCTCGTCCACGGCGCGGAGCGGGTGATCGTGCTGATGGAGCACGTCGCCCGCGACGGCTCGGCCAAGATCGTGGATTCGTGCTCGCTGCCGCTCACGGGACGCGGGGTCGTCGACCGGATCATCACCGACCTCGCCGTCATCGACGTCACGGACGGGGGGCTCGTGCTCGTCGAGACCGCTCCGGGCGTCAGCGTCGCCGAGGTCGTCGCCGCCACCGAACCCGACCTGATCATCGCCGACGCACTCAAGGAGATCGCATGAGCACCGACGACATCGTCATCGTGGCCGCCGCCCGCACGCCGCAGGGCCGGCTCAAGGGGCAGCTCGCCTCCTTCACCGCGCCGCAGCTCGGCGGGTTCGCCATCGCCGGCGCGCTCGCGAAGGGGGCCATCCCGGCCGAGGCTGTGGATGCCGTGATCATGGGGCAGGTGCTGCCGGCCGGTTCCGGACAGAACCCGGCGCGCCAAGCGGCCCTCGCCGGAGGGCTCGGCTGGGGCGTTCCGGCATCCGCCGTCAACAAGGTGTGCCTCTCGGGCCTCACCGCGATCATCGACGCCAAGCGGATGATCGCCTCCGGCGATGCGAGGGTCGTCGTCGCGGGCGGCATGGAGTCGATGACGCGCGCGCCGCACCTGCTGATGGGCTCGCGCGACGGGTGGAGCTACGGCTCC
>CANSLE010000289.1 GCA_947647645.1 uncultured Microbacterium sp. | reverse complement strand
GAGTCGCGCCCTGATGATGGACCCGTCCGTGCTCCTGCTCGACGAGCCCAGCGCCGGCCTGTCACCGGTTCGTCAGGACGACGCGTTCATCCGCGTCTCCGACATCAACAAGGCCGGCGTCACGACGATCATGGTCGAGCAGAACGCCCGCCGGTGCCTGCAGATCTGCGACCGCGGCTACGTCCTCGACCAGGGGCGCGACGCCCACGAGGGCACGGGGCGCGACCTGCTGAACGACCCGCACGTGATCGGCCTGTACCTGGGCACGCTCGGCACCGACGACGAACACTGACGCCGCGGCATCCCCCGCCCGTCACAGGAGGGGCCCCGGATCGCTCCGGGGCCCCTCCTGCGTGTGAACGGGAACTCAGCGGGTCTCGATGCGAGTGTGCATGTTGTCGGCACCGAACTGGAAGATGCCGATGGAGGCCTGTGTCGGGTCGCCCTGCTTGTCGAAGGTGATCGGTCCGGAGTAGCCGTCGTAGTCGGCCACACCGCCACCGAGGATGATGTCCGCGCACTCGGAGAACGAGGTGCACTTCTTTCCATCGCCGGAGCCGCCGGAGACCTCTTGCAGCTTTCCCGCCATGTCGGCGCCGGTCGTCGACTTCGCCGCGAGAGCGGAGAGGGCCAACAGCACGACGGCATCGTAGGACTCCGCGGCGTACGAGTAGTCCTCGAGCGCGGCGTTGCCGGCGCCGGTCCAGGCGGTGTTCAGCCGGCTCTTGAAGTCGTCCTTGAGCACCGGTCCGGGCGTGGTGCCCTTGGCCCCCTCGAGCGAGACCGCGACCTTGGTGCCCCACTGCTTGAGGTTGCCGTCGACGAGGTAGAAACCGCTCGCCGGCAGACCCGCGTTGACCAGGAGCGGCGCGATCGTCGCGAACTGGTCGAACGTGACCAGCACGACCGCGTCGGGCTTGGCCGCCGCGATGGTCGCCACCTGCGCGTCGAACGAGCTGTCGCCGTCGTTGTACGACGCCTCGGCCACGACCTTGCCGCCGGTGGACTCGAAGACCTTCTTCACGACACCGAACAGACCGGTGCCGTAGGCGTCGTTCTGGTAGATGATGCCGATGTTCTTGCGGCCGTCCTCGGCGATGAGATTGCCCAGCACCTCGCCCTGCAGCAGGTCGCTCGGGGCGGTCCGCCAATAGAGGCCCTTGTCGTTCCACGTGGTGAAGTCGGGTGAGGTGTTGGCCGGCGAGAACGTGATGATGCCGGCCGCGACGTTCGAGTCGAGGAACAGCTTCGTGACCCCCGAGGCGGCCGCGCCGATCATGGCCGACACCCCCGCGCTCTGGAGCTTGGGCACCGTGGTCTCGAAGGCCTTGTTGTCGGCGTCGCCGGAGTCGCCGGGCGTGAAGTCGACGGTGATGCCCTTGGCCGCCTTGTTCACCTCGTCGACGGCCAGCAGGACGCCGGCCTCCTCGGGCGGGCCGAGGAAGGCGAGGCTGCCCGTCTGCGGCAGCACGCTGCCGATCTTGAGAGTCAGGTCTCCGGCGGGCCCGGTGGTTGCGCTGGGGGTGGTCGAGCCTCCGCCGGCGCAGCCGGCGAGCAGAACGGCGCTGACGGCGGCGACGGCGATGCCGCCGAGGACCGTGCCGGCGCGCGAACGTGTGAAGACGTTCATGGTGCTCCTTTATCTGTTCGACAGGGGGCGAGCTCAGGAGCCTCGCCAGTGCGTCACACCCTAATCGCCTGGTCGCGTCGGGATTGTTGCGATGCGTTAACGGTGTGATACGGATCGATCACGGTGCGATAACGCTCGCGCGCACGACCGCCGGGTGCGTCAGACGAGATCGGCGACGTCGGAGGCGCCCCGGTTCCGCCGCGAGGACACCACCGCGTCGACGCTGAGGACGGCGAGCGCGACCCACACCAGAGCGAACCCGATCCACCGCTCCAGCGGCATCGGCTCGTGGAGGATCCACGCGCCCGTGATGAACTGCAGGATCGGCGCCACGAACTGGAGCAGGCCGATGACCGTGAGGGGCGCACGACGTGCTCCCGACGCGAACAGCAGCAGCGGCACCGCGGTCACGACGCCGGCCAGGGCGACGAGCACGGCGTGTCCGACGCCCTGCGTGCCGAGGACGAGACCGGATGTGCTCGCGACGACCACCAGCTGGATCAGGGCGATCGGGGTGAGCCACAACGACTCGAGGGTGAGCCCGCTGATCGCATCCACCCGCGGACCGATCTGCTTCTTGACGAGGCCGTACGTGCCGAAGCTGGCGGCGAGGGTGAGGGCGATCCACGGGAACGAGCCGTAGGCGACGATGATGACGATCACGGCGAGGCCGGCGAACCCGATCGCGATCCACTGCGCGAGACGGAGCCGCTCCTTCAGCACGATGACCCCGAGGAGCACGGTGACGATCGGGTTGATGAAGTAGCCGAGGCTCCCCTCGATGACATGCCCGGTCAGGATGCCGATGAGGAAAACCTGCCAGTTCACGTAGATCAGCAGTCCCGCGATGATCGTCCAGAAGACGAGCCTGCGATCACGGAGGATCGCGAGGAGCTTGCCCCACGTGCGGGTGATCGTGAGCAGGACGGCGCAGAAGATCAGCGAGAAGAGGATGCGCCAGACGACGATCTCCCACGGGCCGATGGGGGCGAGGGTGAGGAAGTAGAGGGGCATGAAGCCCCAGAGGAAGTAGGCCGCGAACGCGAAGAGGCCGCCGAGCCGTTCGTCGCGGGCGGACTCGGCGGATGTCATGAGAGAAAGCCTACGACGGTCATGACACCAGGCGGCGGCGGACGGCGGCGGCATCCTGCCGATCGCCGCCGTCTGCCCGCCAATCACGCGACGGGAGACGACGAAGGCCCCCGGTTCTCACCGGGGGCCTTCGTGAACGGGGGATCGTCAGCGGACGACGACCGCCAGCACGTCGCGAGCCGACAGGACGAGGAACTCGTCGCCGCCGAACTTCACCTCGGTGCCGCCGTACTTGCTGTAGATGACGCGGTCGCCGACGGCGACGTCGAGCGGGACGCGGTTGCCGTTGTCGTCAATGCGGCCGGGGCCCACGGCCACGACCTCGCCCTCCTGGGGCTTCTCCTTGGCGGTGTCGGGGATGACGAGGCCACTGGACGTGACCTGCTCAGCCTCGACCTGCTTGATGACGATGCGGTCCTCGAGCGGCTTGATGGAAACCGACACGGTCTACCTCTTTCTTGCTGGGCGTGATGCTTCAAGACTCGTTAGCACCCGCAGGGGTGGAGTGCTAACAGAAGTCTAGGGCGCGGCTGGCACTCGTGCAACGCGAGTGCCAATCCACGTCCTCGAACACCCCCCTGTTACATGAATCGCCTTTCATCTACGATCGGTGCTGGGCTCCCACGCGCCGGGACCGCCGGGCAACGGTGCCCGGTCGATGGCGGGAGCCGGATCGGAGTCGACCGATGACCTCCTCCCGTCTCGTCCGCCGTCGGCGCGGACTCGTCGCCCTGCTGGCCGCCGCCGCCCTCGCCGCCGTCGGCCTCATCGCCGCCCCCTCCCCCCCGCCCGCGGCCGCGGCGAACGGCGCGTGGACGACCGCGTCGGTCGCGG
>CANSLE010000288.1 GCA_947647645.1 uncultured Microbacterium sp. | reverse complement strand
CCCTACCCGGACTCCGACGCGCTCAACCCGCTACACCCTCGTTCACGAAGAGCCGTCAAACGTCACCACCTGAGCGAGCAAAGCGCATCGCCCAGAAGCTGTGGGAGTAGAAGATGAACACACCGATAGTTGAAGCAAAAGGTCTCGTGAAGCGCTTCCGCAAGAAGGAGCGTCCTGCTGTAGACCGCGTCGATCTCAGTTTTGGGGCGGGGGAGATCGTAGCGGTTGTCGGGCACAACGGAGCGGGTAAGTCCACTCTATTCGACATGCTTGGAGGTCTTTTGGCCCCAACTGAGGGTTCCGTACGCATTGGCGTCGAGCGCGCACAGATCGGGTGGTGCCCGCAACGGGAAATAGTAGACTGGTCTTTGACTGTGCGACAAAATATCGCATTGGGCCTCGAACTCAGGCGCCCAGAGCTTCGGCGCGAAACCAGGAGTTCTGTCGAAGAGGTCGCAACCGCGCTCGGGCTGGGCGATCATCTCGACCATACTGCCGAGACGCTGTCGGGAGGAGAGTTGAGGCGCACGCAGATCGCACGAGCTATGGCTGGCGATCCGAGCCTGATGATTCTTGATGAGCCCACCACGGGACTGGATCCTGAAGGCATTGGCGTGGTCTTCAACTACCTAGACTCGCGGCGTTCGGGTGGAGCGTCCGCACTTATCAGCACGCATGAGACATCCCGGTTCAGCACACATTGCACTCGCGTGCTAGCGATGGCCGAGGGAAGGATCATTGCCGACTTGTCAGTCAGCGATTTCTTGTCACTCTCGCCGGTTCCTTCGCAGGATCTATGGGAAGCCTATAGGGCGCTTCGTGAGGGTGCCGAGTAGATGCGCGCGGCTATTCTGACCAAGTATCATTTCGCTTCGCTGTGGAACTGGAGAACGTCGTATCTTGGCCGATTCATAGAGCCGATCGCGTATCTTTTGTTTTTGTCGGCCAGCCTGCAAAGCTCGCTCAGCGACCAGGTTGACCAGTATGGAACATTTGTACTAGCCGGCCTCGCATGTCTGCTGTCGTTTCGCGCCGCAACTGCGAGCATGAGCGATGTTGCGAATGATCGTAAGTGGGGCGTCTTCGCAATGTATGTATTGCAGGGCGGCTCGGCCAAGGGGTACCTACTAAGTATCCTCATGTTTACATCTGCCGTGTATCTTCTTCAGTTCCTTCTTCTTGCGGCGTGTGCCTACATTGTCCTGCCTGGCGTGATGCCCAGTGCTCCGTCCATCTTGATGATCGCAGGGAACGGACTGCTCTTCGTTTTCGGCTGGAGTGCTCTGGGGGCGGCCGTCGGTGGCCGGGTAGACTCCTATGCGACGCGAGATTTGCTGGTTACGGTCACCACGCTCCCGGTTATTCTTGCTGCACCGATTTTTGTTCCGCTGGACGGGAGCTGGGTTCGCTACGTTGCGGCAATCAACCCACTGACCTACCAAGTGCAGATGATGCGCAATCCTTCATGGTTCGCGCTATTGGCTGCGATCTTGTGGGCGTGTGTCGCGTCGATCGTCGCCGTCTCGATACTGAAGTCTGCGGATCGCGTTAGCCGCGAGCGTTAGCCGGGCACTTTCGTCGGATCTCGTTCGCGTACAGTATCGAGGAGAGCGACGGGATGGCCTCTTCTCGTTCTTGAATGGATGTGTAGAGATGCCCGTCCTTCCTCAATGCGGGGCCACGAAGGCTTCCCCGATTTGTCGCGCGGCGTCTTCGCGTAGTCGCGGAACGAGGCGGGGACCCCCAGGTATCGCTCGCTTCCGTCGCCCGATCGCCAGGGGACAGCCTCCGAGAAGTCCTAACCGATACCTAGCCGGGAGCTTGTCCGTCATCCAGCGACTGAGCTTCCCCGGGCAGCCGGCGCCGGCCGTCAGCGGCCAAGGCTCGCGTTCCTGATGCCAACCCCGACGAACCAAATCACAGCCGACAGGACTGCCCCCGCGAGCGGAACCCACCAGGCGATCTTGCGGCGGGCGAGGCGGATGATCGTCCACACCGCCGCCGCAACGAAGACGACGGGTGGCACAGCAAGGGCGATCAGCCAGCTGGCGGACATGAGACCGGTATTGCACCGATCACCGAAGCACCCGTCCGACATCATGACGAGGAAGAGCGAAATGAACGCGAGCATCGCGAAGCCGAGGATGCCGGCGATCATGAGAATCACAGAGACGATCACGTCAGCGACGCGGCCACCGGACCCAGATGCTGCCGGGCCGGGCGACTGAGCCGCGGACACGAATGGCTCCGGCGGCGTTGTCGACATGCGGGAAGTATGGCATAGGGACCGTGCCTGTCGCCGGAGTGCATTCCCCGCCCCGAGGCGGCGTCGCACCACGTTGTGCGACGATCAATCCGTGGGGGAAACGATCGTGTTGCCGATGGACGACCCGCAGCGGGAAGAGCTCGAGCGGGCTGGCTGGCACGTCAGCGCGCGGTCGTTCGGGGCTCAGCTCGACTCCGACCACGTCGATGCGGATGGTCTTCGCCGACTCGTCGCCCGCGCAGAGGGAGTTGTCCGTGAGCTCCGCGCCGACGACGTCGATGCCATCCTGACGCTCGATGCCGCTACGAATGACGACTACCCAGGCAGCGTGGCGACACGCCACGATCCCCTGACACGAAGCAGCGCGGCCCCATCCGATTCCAGGCGCGCATTCGGCGCCCTCGTCGCGGACGGTGAACTCGTGGCGATGACGTTCATCGACATCCACGGGAAGACAGCGGAAACCGACTTCACCGTCGTTCACCCCGAGTGGCGCCGGCGGGGCGTTGCAACCGCGGTCAAAGCCGCCTCGATCCTTGCTCTCACCTCGGAAGGGATCACCCGCTTCCGCACCGGCGGATCGGCGGACAACGCTGCGATCCTGCGGGCCAACGCCACGCTCGGCTATGTCCGCGACGAGGAGTGGGTCACCCTGACGCGTGGATCAGCGTGAGGCGCGCAGCGCCTGCCGGATCAGCGTGACCTGAAGCGGCAGTCGCGCCAGCGACACGGCGAACGCGGCCCATGCCTTCGGCGTGCGACGGCGCGCCGCCCGACGGCCGAGGTCGATGCTCATCTGCATGTTCGCGGGCCAGACGGCGGCCAGCACCACCGCGCTCGCTCGCCCCGCGGTGGCCCGGGTCGAGGGCACGACCAGCCCCACCGCGCACGCCAGCTCCGCGATGCCCGATGCGACCACGAGCGGCCGGTCCCACCGACGCAGCGCGCGCGGGATGATCGGGGTGAACACGCCGGGTCGCACGAGGTGGATGACACCCGACACCGCAAACGGCACCATCACGATCCAGGGAACGGTGGCGGCGGGCTTCTTCGCGCGACGGGTCATCCCGCCATTCTCCCCGGCTCGCCGACACCCGGGGCCGCCGCGCGAACAGCTCCGGTGACAGCATGGGCAGATGCTCTCCCCGCAATCTCTGAGCGAGCCCGACCGGCGCCTCGTCGCCGCGTGGGCCGCCGATTGCGCCGACCGCGTGCTTCCGCTCTTCGAACGCGAGGCCCCCGAAGACTTGCGTCCGCGTGACGCCATCGGGCGAGGGCGCGCCTTCGCCCACGTTGAGCTCG
>CANSLE010000287.1 GCA_947647645.1 uncultured Microbacterium sp. | reverse complement strand
CCAGACCGATGGCGATCATGACCACGTAGTACAGCACGTGCCACAGCATGTCGACGGTCAGGATGCCGGTCGTCAGCCCGCGGATCAGCTCCACGCCGTGCCACAGTGGCAGTGCCATGACGATCTGCTGCACCCACCCCGGGTAGACGGTGATCGGGTAGAACGTGGCGGAGAACAGGAACATGGGCAGCAGCACGAAGTTGATCCAGTCCATCTGCTGGAACGTCTTCATGTAGCTCGTGACGGCCATGCCGAGGCTCGCGAAACCGAACGCGATCAGCATGACCGCGGGCAGGGCGAGCACCGCCGTCCAGGAGAGGTTCAGCCCCATGATCTGCATGATGATCATGAACCCGGTCGCGTAGGCGAGTCCGCGCAGCAGCGCGTAGAGGATCTCGCCGAGGGCGACGTCGAGGGGGCCGAGCGAGGTCGACAGCATCCCCTCGTAGAGCCTGCCGTAGTTGAGCTTGAAGAACACGTTCCACGTCGAGTCGTAGATGGCACCGTTCATCGCCGACACCGCCAGCAGCGCGGGGGCGATGAAGGCCGCGTAGCCGACGGTCGCGCCCTGCGACGTCTCGACGTCGCCGATGAGGGCTCCGAGGCCGATTCCCATCGACGCGAGGTAGAACACCGGCTCGAAGAACCCGGAGAGCACGACCGCCCAGCTCGACGATCGCGCGGAGATGAGGCCGCGCTGCACGACGGCCCCGGGGTTGCCGGCCCAGAGCGCCCGCACCCCGCCGCGGCGCGCAGACCCCGGCTGCACCTCGACGACCGTGCTCACTTCGCGAGCCTCTCTGTGAAGACGCGGCGGGCGAGCAGGTAGCCGACCACCGCGAGGGCGAGCAGGAAGACGAGGTGCACGGTCACCATCACGGGATCGACCGCCGCGCCGTAGGTCGCCACGCGCCCCAGCTCCGAGCCGTGCCACAGCGGCGAGATCCAGCCGATCCACCGCAGCCAGAGCGGCAGCGAGTCGAGCGGATAGAACGTCCCGGAGAAGAGGAACATCGGCATGAAGATGAAGCGCTGCACGAGCGCGAACTGCCCCTTGTCATCCTCGATCGACCCCGCGTACGCCATGAGCGGGATGCCGAAGGCGAGCCCCGCCAGCACACCGGCGAACACCGCGACCCAGCCCGTCGCGGGGTGCGCCACGGCGCCGAACGGCAGCAGCCAGACGATGAGGTAGTACGCGGCCGAAGCCACGACCATGCGCGCCGTCGCCCCTGCGATGACCCCGTTGGCGATCTGCGGGCTCGACAGCGGCGACGCGTTGAAGCCGTAGAAGTAGCGTCGCCACTTGAAGCCGGCCATCACCGGGTAGGTCAGCTCCTCACTGGCCACCGAGATCGTCGCCGTCGCCAGCAGCGCCGGCGCGACGAACATGAGGTAGCTGACCTCCTGGCCGTGGTCGACGATCGGCACGCGGATGAGCGCGGCCAGGCCCACGGCGAGTCCGAGCAGGTAGAGGATCGGCTGCCCGACGGCGCCGACGACAATCGTCCAGCCGTAGGCGCGCATCGCGCGCACCATGTGCTCGGTGACGTACCAGGTGCCGCGGCGGCGGGGTCTGCGTCCCCACGCCATCGCCTCGGCGCGCAGCTCATCGAGGTCGGGATGCGCCCCGGCATCCGTCTGGGGCGCGCTCATTCGATCAGCGACCTTCCGGTGAGGCGCAGGAACACGTCCTCGAGCGACGAGCGGCGCACGAGCGACGTGATCGGCTCCAGGCCCTGCCCGGTGACGCGCTCGAGCGCCGCCTCGCCGTCGTTGGCGTAGATGAGGATGCGGTCGGGCAGCACCTCGACGCGGTCGCCGATGCCGGTAAGGCTCTGGGCGACCTGGGCGTTGCGATCCGAGCCGAAGCGCACCTCGAGCACCTCGCGGCTCGAGTGCTCCCGGATGAGGGATGCCGGGGTCCCCTCGGCCATGATGCGCCCCTTGTCCACGACGATGAGGCGGTCGCACAGCTGTTCGGCCTCGTCCATGTAGTGGGTGGTCAGCACGAGCGTCGTGCCGCGCTCCTTCAGGCGGAACAGGCGGTCCCACAGCACGTGGCGCGCCTGCGGGTCGAGA
The DNA here is from genome assembly GCA_947647645.1 of uncultured Microbacterium sp. GTDB lineage: Bacteria > Actinomycetota > Actinomycetes > Actinomycetales > Microbacteriaceae > Microbacterium. The sequence goes on along the minus strand of CANSLE010000287.1, from coordinate 1,492 downwards.
CCGGTGGTCGGCTCGTCGAGCAGGAGGATGCGGGGGTCGTTGATGAGCCCGCGGGCGATCGTGAGGCGGCGCTTCATACCGCCCGAGAGCTGGTCGACCCTGTTCTTGGCCTTGTCCTCGAGCTGCGCGAAGGCGAGCAGCTCGTCGGCCTTCTCGTGGCAGACCTTGCCGGGCAGGCCGAAGTAGCGCCCGTAGATGTAGAGGTTCTCGCGGGCGTTGAGCTCGCCGTCGAGGTTGTCCTGCTGCGGCACCACGCCGAGCCGCGAGCGGATCTCGGGGCCATACCGGTCGGGGTCGAGGCCGAGGATCTGCAGGTCACCACCCGTCCGGGTGGAGACGGCGCCGATCATCTTCATCGTCGTCGACTTGCCTGCGCCGTTGGGACCGAGCAGGCCGAACGACTCTCCGGGCGCGACCTCGAAGCTGAGGCCGTCGACGGCGACGAAGTCGGGCTTGCCCTTGACCTTGTAGGACTTCACGAGCTGCTGTGCGGAGATGACGGGAGCGGGCACCGGTCCACCCTATCCGCGGGCTTCGACACGGGAAGCACCGTTCGTCCGTCCCGTGATGACGCCATCGGCGGGCGGTGGCGACACCCGCGGACGGACGAGCGTCAACACGCGTTGACAATGGATGCCGCGTCAACTAGCGTTGACGTCATGACAGACTCTCTTCGCACCGGGATCGCGGCGGCCGACGGCGATCCGCTGCCGGAGCTGCGGCGGCTGCAGACGCTGCGCGCCGAGCTCGCGCGGGCAGAGGCGGAGCAGGTGCGGCGCGCCCGCGCCCTCGGGTTCTCGTGGGTCGCGATCGCGGATGCGCTCGGCGTCAGCCGACAGGCGGCTCACAAGAAGTACGGGAAGAGGTAGGGCGACACCGCGAGGCGTCGCCGCGAGAGAAGATAGAGGCACCCGAAACCGCAGGAAAGCTCCCATGTCCTCACCCCGCTCCACCCGCCCGCCCCGCAGCCGCCGCCCGACCGATGACGGTCCGCGCGCGAGCCTTCGTCAGCTCCTCCCGTTCATCTTCGAGCAGAAGGGCGTGTTGGCCGTCGTCGCCGTGCTCAGCCTGCTCGCCGCCGGCGCGACCCTCGCGCAGCCGCTCGTCGTCGGTCAGGTCATCGCCCGCGTGCAGGCCGAGGCGCCGCTGGGCGCGCTCGTCTGGGTCCTCGTCGGGCTCGTCGTCGCCGCATCGCTGATCAGCGGCATCCAGCACTTTCTGCTGCAGCGCACCGGCACCGCCGTCGTGTACTCCAGCCGCCGCCGGCTCATCGCCCAGCTGCTGCACCTGCCCGTGCAGGAGTACGACGCCCGCCGCACCGGAGACCTCGTCTCCCGCGTCGGGACGGACACGACGCTGCTGTATGCGGTGCTCACGCAGGGTCTCGCAGACTCTCTCGGCAACGCGCTCATCTTCGTCGGCGCGATCGTCGCGATGCTCGTCATCGACCCGGTGCTGCTGGTGCTCATCCTGGTGGTCGTCGGGGTCTCGG
>CANSLE010000286.1 GCA_947647645.1 uncultured Microbacterium sp. | reverse complement strand
GATGCCACGACGACGCGCACCGTCATGATCCGCTCGCCCCGGTGGGCACGATCGACAGGCTCGACCCGTCGGCGATCGCCGCGAGGGTGGCGGCGACGTCGGCGCGCTCGATGACGATCTCGACGGCGACACCGTCGGAGCCCATCACCGAGCGGTCGCGTTCGACGGAGGCGACCGTCGCCGCTGCGATGAGGATGCGCGGCGTGTCGAACGCACCCCTCTCCCGCGGGGCGGCCGCCCACACCTCGACCGACGACCCCGCCGCCACCGTGGCGGGCACGTCGCTGGCGCTGCGGACGACAACCGTCGTCGTCCGGGCCCGCGCGGCGTCTCCGAGGGCGTCGCGGGGAACCAGCTCGCCCGCGGGGACCGCGCGGGCCGCGACCGCGCCGGGGTGCAGCGTCGCCGGAGAGGCGTAGGAGTCCTGCAACGGACCGAGTGCGACCTCGACCACACGCAGGTCGTCCGCGTCGACTCGCTGTCCGGGAACGAGCGTGGTCGCGGCGGCGAAGACGGGGACCGTCTGGCGCGCCGCCGCGACGACCAGCCACACGCCGGCGACCGAGAAGACGATCAGCGCGATGCCGAGAAGGAACCTCAGATCGGCCCAGAACCCCCGCGGTCGTGGACGGGCGGTGACGGTGTCGCTCACGATGTCATCGTGACCGAAGCACCGGCGGCCGCGTGCGGGTTATCCACAGCGCGGCGTGGGCCTGCAGGCCACCCAGGGCGGGAACGCATAATGTCCTCATGCCCGAAAACCCCGCGGCCGCCGCGCGCCTGCTCACCCCCGCACAGGTGGCGGAGATGCTGCAGATCGCGGTCGACGAGGTCATCGCGCTCGTCATCGACGGGCGGCTTCGCGGGGTCAGGGCGGGCTCCCCCGCACGCTGGCGCGTCGACGCCGACAGCGTGGCCGAGTACCTCGACGATCAGGCCGAGGACGCTCGTCGCATGGCACTGTGGCGGGAGTCGAACGCAGCGAGCTTCCCCGAGCTCTGGGGCCGGGGGACGGTCCGCAATCCCGACTGATCGGCGGCGCCCGCGGTCAGACCAGATCGGCGGGCGCGTCCAGTCGTATCGCCGCGACGGCGGAGAACGGGACGAGGCGGAAGCCGCGGACCTGATCGACCCGTCGCGCCGCGCCGAGCTCGTGCAGGGCGATGTCCAGGTGATCGGCGCCGGCACGGTCGACGGTGCCGGACAGCGACCGTCCGGAGACGAGGGCCACCGTCAACGGCACGCGCCGGCGGACGAGGTCGCGGAGCACGAAGCCGAGTGACATCCGCTGACCGAGCGCCCCGCCCGGATGGGCTCCGCGCACCGTTGCCAGGACCTCATCCGTCCCGACGGCGAGGGCGACCATCGATGCGAGGGGCACGATCCAGACGACCGGCGTCTGCGGTTCCTCCGCTCGCAGGGCGACCCAGTCCGCCCCCACACGCGCGAGCGCCCCGGCCAGCACCGCTCCGTCTGCGACGTCGATCGCCACGCGCGCGCCGGTCGTCTCGGCGAGCGCGACCAGCCGTTCGCGCAGCGGGATGCGTGACAGTCGCAGCCGCTCCGCCTCGGTGTCCAGGGCAGCGCGCTCGGCCTCCCACTCAGAGTCGAGTTGGTCTTCCAGATCCTCGAAGAAGCGGTCCCAGCGCACGCCGCGACCCTAGGTGACGGATGCCGCGACCCGCCGGATCTGTCCACAGGAAGCGCGTCCACAGGTTGGAGGATTCTCATCCCCGGCGCGCGCGGGCTGTGTTGTACTCGTCAGACGCCCGCCGGGGCGGCCATCGACAGAGGAGGTCGGAGTGGTCACCACATCCCCCGACACCGCCCGTCCGTCCCCGCGCCGTGGTTCGGCGCTGGACGTCGCCGAGTACTTCGCCCCGCAGCGCACCGGCTCAGAGGAGCTTCCCGCGCCGGAGCCGCTCCTGAAGAACCTGACGATCGGCGTCCTCGAGGTGCTCGCCGGCGTCCGCGAGGTGGATCAGCTCGCACGCTGGCTCGGGGAAGATGCGTTCCGGGCGCTCATCACCCGCTCGAACCTCTCCGCGCGCGCACGCAGCGCACGCGGCGTCGCGCCGGCACGCCCGGTGCACCGTATCCTCTCCACGCGTCACTCCTCTCCCGCCGACGGCGTCGTGGAGGGGGTCGTGGTGGTGGCGGGCCCCGCGCGCACGCGTGCGGTCGCACTGCGGCTCGAGGGCTGGGACGGGCGCTGGCGCGCCACGTCACTCGCCCTGCTGTAGCCCGCGCGACCGGCTCGGGGACCCTTACTGACGGTACGAGGCGAGGAAGTTCCCGAGACGCTCGATCGCCTCGGTGAGCACCCGCGCCTCGGGCAGCGTCACGATGCGGAAATGATCCGGCGTGGGCCAGTTGAAGCCCGTCCCCTGCACGAGGAGCACGTGCTCGGCGACGAGGAAGTCGTAGACGAACTTCGCGTCGTCGTGGATCTCGTACACCTCGGGGTCCAGTCGCGGGAACGCGTAGAGGGCGCCACGAGGCTTGCGGCACTGCACCCCCGGGATCGCGGTCAGGGCGTCGAAAGCGGCATCCCGCTGCTCGTGCAGCCGCCCGGTCGGGGCGATCAGCGCGTCGATCGATTGCACACCCGACAGCGCGGCCTGCACGGCGTGCTGCGCGGGGACGTTCGGGCACAGGCGGGTGGAGGCGAGGAGCTGAATGCCCTCCAGGAAGCCGGCCGCATGCGACTTCGGACCCGTGATGACGAGCCAGCCGGAGCGATAGCCGGCGACACGGTAGGTCTTGGACAGCCCGTTGAAGGTGAGGCAGAGCAGGTCCGGCGCGAGCGTCGCGAGCGGGATGTGCACGGCGTCGTCGAAGAGGATACGGTCGTAGATCTCGTCGCTCAGCAGGAGCAGCGAGTGCTCGCGGGCGATCTCGACGATCCCCTCCAACACCTCACGGGAGTAGACGGCGCCCGTGGGGTTGTTCGGGTTGATGACGACGATCGCCTTCGTCGCCGGCGTGATCTTCGCACGGATGTCGTCGAGATCGGGCTGCCAGTCGCCCTCGCTGTCGCAGCGGTAGTGCACCGGGGTGCCCCCGGCGAGGCTGGTCATCGCCGTCCAGAGGGGGTAGTCGGGTGCCGGGATGAGGACCTCGTCGCCGCTGTCGAGCAGCGCCTGCATCGTCATCGTGATCAGCTCGGACACGCCGTTGCCGAGGTACACGTCATCCGGATCGAACTTCGGGAAGTCGGGGACCTCCTCGTAGCGCGAGACGACCGCCCGACGGGCCGACATGATCCCCCGGCTGTCGCTGTAGCCGTGGGCATGCGGAACGGCCTCGATCATGTCGCGGACGATCTGGTAGGGCGCCTCGAACCCGAAGACGGCGGGGTTGCCGGTGTTGAGCTTGAGGATGCGGTGCCCGTCGGCCTCGAGCCGGTCGGCCTCCTCGAGGGCTGCTCCACGGATCTCGTAGAGCACGCCTTTGAGCTTGGATGACTGGTCGAGGATACGGGGACTCATCGGATCAGGATATCCCCGCCCCGACGGTGCCAATCGACGAGCCGTGGCCCGGACGCCGCCGGGTCGCGGACCTACTTCTTCTTGCCTGCGGCGCGACGATCGGCACGGTTCTGCGGCGCGGGCGCGGGCGCGGATGCCG
>CANSLE010000285.1 GCA_947647645.1 uncultured Microbacterium sp. | reverse complement strand
CGGCGATCTTCGCCGCCCGGGCCTCCCGGCTCGACGCCGTCGGCGTACGCGTCGCGCGGGCGGACGAGCCTGACGGCCCCTGGTGCGATGCGACGAACGTGCTCGACCTCCTCTCGCTGGATATCGCCCGCGGCGAGGACGTCCTCCTGCGGACGGAGCGGACGGATGACGAGGGTGCGCTCGCCGAGCTCGCCGCCATGCTCGAGAGCGACCTCGACGCGGAGTGACGAACGGTCCTGGGGTACCGTGACGGTGTGGGCTCACGCCGAGACGGCTCGGCATCCGCACCCGCTCCGCACGCTCCTGGAGGCCTCGAGATGTCGCACGCGATCGATGCGGTGATCGAGATCTTCACGTGGGTCGGCTTCGGCGCCTTCGCGCTCCTCGCCATCATCGCGGTCGCCGTGTGGGCGGCGGACGGCACCTGGCTGCCCGCCGAGGCCATCGTCGACCGCGACGGCGACGAGCCCGTCGTCCGCTGGTACGACGCGGACGGCGACGCGAACAGCGCAGCGCTGTCGCCCACGGATGCCGCCGCCATCGGGAACGCGGACGCAGCACCGATCTGGTACCGGCACGGCTGGCGGGGAAGGGCGCGCCTGGAGAGGCGTGCCCAGGGACTGCGCGTGCTGGTGTGGTCCGCCGGAGGCATGCTGGCCCTGGGCGTGCTGAGCCTCGTGACGGGATGGGTGCTCTACTTCCTGCGCGCATGAATTCGAGCTGGCGTACATGAGCTATCCCTAGATAAGCTAGCGATATGACCGGCCGCACCGATACGCCCACGCGCTGGCTGCGCATCGGCATCCCCGTCCTGCTCGTTCTGATCTGGCTCGTCGGAGGAACGATCGGAGGTCCCTACTTCGGGAAGGTCGACGAGGTCGCCACCAATGACCAGTCCTCCTTCCTGCCGTCCTCCGCGGAGTCGACGCAGGTGCAGAAGCGGCTCGCGGAGTTCACCGGGGGCGAGAGCATTCCCGCGGTCGTCGTGATCACCGGTGACGGCGTGCTCACCGCGGCCCAGCTCGGCGAGATCGGTGAGGCCACGACGACGCTGTCGAGCATCGAGGGCGTCGGCCAGATCTCTCCCGCGATCCCGTCCGAGGACGGCCAGGCGGTGCAGCTGTTCGTCCCTATCTCGACCGGGGGCGACGTCGCCGAGACCGTGACGGCGCTGCGGGAGCGTCTCGAGAGCGACCTCCCCGCCGGACTTCACGCCTGGGTGACGGGGGCCGCCGGCTTCACGGCCGACCTCGTCGCCGGCTTCCTCGGCATCGACGGACTGCTCCTGGCCGTCGCGCTCGGCGCGGTGTTCATCATCCTCGTGATCGTCTACCGGTCGCCGCTCCTGCCGATCCTCGTGCTGCTGACGTCCACGTTCGCGCTCTGCGTCGCGCTGCTCACCGTCTGGTGGCTCGCGAAGGCCGGCATCTTCGTGCTGAACGGGCAGGTGCAAGGCATCCTGTTCATCCTCGTGATCGGTGCGGCGACCGACTACGCGCTCCTGTACGTCGCCCGCTTCCGAGAGGCGATCGGGGCGGGCAGGAAGCGATGGGATGCCGCGACCATCGCCTGGCGCGGCGCGTTCGAGCCGATCATCGCCTCGGGCGGCACCGTCATCGCGGGTCTGCTCTGCCTGCTGCTGAGCGACCTCGCCAGCAACCGTGCCCTGGGGCCGATCGCGTCGATCGGCATCGCGTTCGCCGTCCTGTCGGCCCTCACGTTCTTGCCCGCACTGCTGGCGATCTTCGGCCGTGCCGCGTTCTGGCCGTTCATCCCGCGCGGAACCGACGGTGACCCCGGCGACAACGCAGAGCGCCTCGTCGCCGACCCCTCCCTCCCGGTCCGCGGCTTCTGGGCGCGTCAGGCGCGTCTGATCGCCCGCCACGCCCGCCCGGTCTGGATCATCTCCACGGTGGTGCTGCTCGCGGCATCCGTCGGCGTGCTGCAGTTGAAGGCCGACGGCGTGCCCCAGAGCGATCTGGTGCTGGGTGCGTCGCAGGCCCGCGACGGGCAGGACGTGCTCGCTCAGCACTTCGCCGCCGGATCCGGCAGCCCCGCCTACGTCATCGTCCCCGAGGGTCGCGTCGCGGATGCCGTCACGGTGCTCGACACCGCCTCCGGAATCGAATCGGTGGCCGCGGTCGCGAAAGACACGGCATCCGGTCAGATCGGCGTCACGGTCGACGCCGGCGCGCCGGTCTACACCGTCGCGGGACCGCCCGCCGGCGCCGCGCCGAAGCCGACGGTCGTCGACGGCGACGTGCTGCTGGTGGCGACGCTGTCCGACGAGGCCGACTCGCTCGCCGCGGAGCAGACCGTCCGCGGCCTGCGCACCGCGTTCGCCAGCGACCTCGGCGAGGGCGTCACGTTCGTCGGCGGGCCGACGGCGATCGACGTCGACACGAACGACACGTCGATCCGCGACCGGACGCTGATCATTCCGGTGATCCTCGCGGTGATCCTCGTCATCCTCATGCTGCTGCTGCGCGCGGTGGTCGCCCCGGTGCTGCTGATCCTCAGCGTCATCCTGTCGTTCGGCGCCGCCCTCGGCGTCAGCTCCCTCGTCTTCGACAACCTGTTCACGTTCCCGGGAGCGGATCCGGCGGTGCCGCTGTACGGGTTCGTGTTCCTCGTCGCGCTGGGCGTCGACTACAACATCTTCCTGATGTCGCGGGTGCGGGAGGAGTCGAAGAGACACGGCACGAGGCCCGGCATCCTGCGGGGGCTCGTCGCCACCGGTGGGGTCATCACCTCGGCGGGGCTCGTGCTTGCGGCCACCTTCGCCGCCCTCGGCGTCATCCCGATCCTGTTCCTCGCCCAGCTCGCCTTCATCGTCGCCTTCGGCGTGCTGCTGGACACGTTCGTGGTGCGCTCGCTCCTGGTGCCCGCGGCGGCGTACGACCTCGGTCGGGTGATCTGGTGGCCCTCGCGTCTCGCGCGGGCGGAGGTCGACGCCGTCCCGCACTCCTCTCATCCGGTCCCCGCGGGCACGACACGCCGCTCGCGACGCCAGAACAGGGACGAATCGGAGGAGTTGGGGACGGGCCAGTGACCGCACTCGCCCCGAAGGGTTAGCCTCGTGGTATGACCAGAGCACTGTTCATCGTCGATGTCCAGAACGACTTCACGGAGGGCGGGGCGCTCGCCGTCGAGGGGGGTGACGCCGTCGCACGGGCTCTCACCGGCTATCTGGCGGCGCACGCCGACGACTACGCGGTGATCGTCGCCTCGCGCGACTGGCACGAGGGGAGCGGCGACAACGGCGGCCACTTCGCCACCGACGGCGCGCCCGACTTCGTCGACACCTGGCCGCCGCATTGCGTCGCGGGCACGGCCGGTGCCGAGTACGATCCGGAACTCGTCACGGATGCCGTGACCCACCACGTGAAGAAGGGACAGGGAATGCCCGCCTATTCGTTGTTCGAAGGCACCACGGATGTCGGCGAGAAGGTGTCGGCGCTGCTGGGCTCCCATGGTGTGACGGAGGTCGACGTCGCCGGACTCGCGACCGACTACTGCGTGCGGGCGTCCGCGCTCGACGCGATCGAGCACGGCCTGCACGTGCGGGTGCTGACGGACCTGGTCGCGGGGGTCGCGCCGGAGTCATCGGACGCCGCGCTCGCCGAACTCGCCCATGCGGG
>CANSLE010000284.1 GCA_947647645.1 uncultured Microbacterium sp. | reverse complement strand
TCCGTCCTGCCGTGGCTGCGCGCGCTCGCGCTCAGCCCGTGACGGCGCGCCCCGCCACCCAGGCCTCGACCTCGTCGGCCGTGCGCGGGATCGCCGCCGAGAGGTTCACCGGGCCGTCGGCCGTCATGAGGATGTCGTCCTCGATGCGAACGCCGATGCCGCGGTAGTCCTCGGGGACCGTGAGGTCGTCGATCTGGAAGTAGAGTCCCGGCTCGATCGTGAAGACCATCCCGGGTTCGAGGACGCCCTCGTAGTACATCTCCCGGCGTGCCTGCGCGCAGTCGTGCACGTCGAGCCCCAGGTGGTGGCTGGTGCCGTGCACCATGTAGCGACGGTGCTGGCCGCCGTTGTCGGCGTCGAGCGCCTCCTCGGCGGTGACCGGCAGCAGGCCCCACGCGGACACCCGTTCCGCGATGACGCGCATGGCCGCCTCGTGCACGGTGCGGAACTTCACGCCGGGGCGAGCGGCCGCGAAGGCCGCGTCCGCGGCTTCTCGCACCGTCTCGTAGATCTTCCGCTGGACAGGGGAGAACGTGCCGCCCACCGGGATCGTGCGAGTGATGTCGGCGGTGTAGAGGCTGTCGACCTCCACCCCGGCATCGATGAGGATCAGGTCGCCGGGGACGACGGGACCGTCGTTGCGCGTCCAGTGCAGGTAGCAGGCGTGGGGGCCGGATGCCGCGATCGTGTCATAGCCCTCGCCGTTGCCCTCGATCCGCGCGCGGTGGTGGAACACGCCCTCGACCGCCCGCTCACCGCGCGGGGTGGCGATGATGCGGGGGAGGTCGGCGACGATGTCGTCGAAGCCGCGGGCCGTGACCTCGACGGCCAGGCGAAGCTGTGCGATCTCGAACTCGTCCTTGACGAGACGCAGTTCGGAGACGAACCGTGTGAGCTCGTCGTCCTCCTCCAGGATGACGTCTGCGCTGCCGGTGATGAAGGCGTCGATGTGCGCCGTCGCGATGCCGAGATCGTGCGCGACACCCTCCAGCGCCGGGCGCGGGCCGATCCAGAACTCGCCGATGGTCGCGTCGCCGTAGAACTCGGCGGTGGTGCGGTCGGCGCGCTCGCGGAGGTAGAGGGTGACGTCGTGACCGTCGCCGTCGGTGCGCGGGTCGAAGACCAGCACCGAGTCGGGCACGGTGTCGCTGGCCCAGCCGGTGAGGTGCGAGAACGCCGAGTGGGCGCGGAACGGATAGTCGGTGTCGTTCGAGCGCTGCTTGTAGCCGCCCGCCGGGATCACGACGCGCCGACCCGGGAACGCGGCCGAGACGGCCGCGCGTCGCGCGGCGGCGTACGGCGCCTGGTCCCGCGGGGCCGGGGCGAGGTCGGGTCGATCGGCCCAGCCGGTGGAGATGGTCTCGAGGAAGCCGCGCGGGAACGGCTGCTTGCGATTGGTGTTCTCCGTGGTCGTGATGGCGCTGTCGGTCGTGGCGATCGTGTCGCTCTCGCTCGTGCTCATGGATCCAGTCTCCCACCTCCGTATCGAGGCGGTGGAGCTTCCGCGGTCGCCGATGCGGCCTACCGCGCCTCGTACTGCACGACGAGCGGTCGGTGGTCGCTGCCGCTGGAGTCCAGCGAGCCGAGCACGACGGACCCGGTCGGTGTCCAGCGCTCGGTGGCCATGATGTGGTCGATCGGGGTGCCCAGGAGTGCGGGCCAGCTCGTCGACCACGTGCCGACACCGCCGGATCCGGTGCGCGACGCGGCATCCGTGCAGCGGCCGAGATCGCCGCCGTCGACGCCGAGGCGGGCCATGTTGTCGACGGTGGCGTTGAAGTCGCCGGCCATGATCACATCGTCGCTGGCGCACTGGTTCGCGATCCACGCCAGGTCGCTGCGCCAGTCGGCCATGCGGTCCTGGCGCGGCGCAACGGCGTGGACCGCCACGATCGTCGGCCCGTTCCCGTCGACGGGCATCGCCACGACACTGGGCACGGCGGACGTGTTCGTCGCGCCGTCGGAGGTCGATGCGACGACCGCGTAGTCGCCGAGGTTGGGGGAGATCAGTAACGTCGTCGAGTTGGCGGCCCAGTCGGGGTAGCCGGGACGTTCGCCGTAGTTCTCGTGGTGCGCCCACATCCGCGAGCCCATGTCGCGCATGGCGATCGCGACGGCCTCGCCGGTCTCGATCGTCGTCTCCGGAAGCGCGACGACATCGGCGCGCATCGCGACGGCGGTCTGCGCGATCACCTGCGCGTCGGTGGCGGAGCCGGCCGTGTTCCACGTCATGACGCGGATCGAACCCTCGGTCACGGGCGGCAGAGTTCCGCTGCCGATCCCGCGGGAGAGGAGGATGCCGCCGTTGGCGACCGCCGCGAGGAGCGCGATGATCGCGATCGTTCCCGCGAAGGCGCGCAACGGTCGTGCGAGAGCCAGAAGCACTCCGAGCAGGAAGACGACGGCGAAGACGACCACCACGACGCCCCGCAGCGACACGATCTGGGCAAAGGGAAACGTCTGTTCGAGGCGGAAGAACTGCGGCCACGTGACGATCGCCGAGGCGATCACGGCGACCACCGTCAACAGGATCCCGAACAGGCGCAACACGTGAGGGACTCTACGACAGTGCTCCTGGGAGTTCCCGGACCGTGGCCGTGGGTGGGCGCCGAGGTCTCGTGGCGAGGGCCGGCACGATGCTCGGACGGTACGCTCGTGGCATGGTGGCGTCGCACGGAGAGGATCGGATGCCGCGATTTCGCGGTCCGAGCGACCTGCACCTGCATTCCGATCACTCCGACGGCACCGAGCCGCCCGCGCGGGTGATGGCGGCCGCGCACGCCGCCGGGCTGCACACCGTCGCCCTGACCGACCACGACACGACAGCGGGGTGGTCCGAGGCGGCGGAGGCGGCCGGGTCGCTGGGGATGACACTGCTGCCGGGCATGGAGCTGTCGGCGCGGCACGAATGGCGGAGCATCCATGTCCTCGCGTACCTGCTCGATCCGGATCGCGCCGGCATCCGTGCCCTCACCGACCGGATCCGGCGCTCCCGGCTGACGCGCGCCCAGACGATGGCGGAGCGCATCGGGCACGACTACGACCTCACCTGGGACGACATCCTCGCGCACACGGCGGACGGAGCGACGGTGGGCCGGCCGCATCTGGCCGACGCGCTCGTGGCCCGCGGCTACGTGCGCGACCGGAGCGAGGCGTTCGCCGGCATCCTGCACCCCTCCAGCGACTACTACGTCGACCTGTACGCGCCGGATCCCGTGACGGCGGTCGCGGCGATCGTGGATGCCGGGGGCGTCCCGATCATCGCGCACCCCGCTGGCCGGGGCGGTCTCCTGCCGCAACGTCTGCTCGACCGCATGCTCGAGGCGGGCCTCGGCGGCTTCGAGCTGGGCCACCGGGAGAACGGCGAACCCGCGCTCGGCGTGCTGCGCGAGTTGTGCGCGCGCCGCGACCTGATCGTCACCGGCTCGAGCGACTACCACGGACTCGGCAAGCCCAATCAGCCGGGGGAGTTCACCACGGCCGACGACATGGTCGCGCGGATCATCGCGTCGGCGACCGGGAGCGCCCCCGTCTTCCCCTGACGCGCGCGGACCGCGATGCCGCCGCCCCCTCGAGCGACGGATCGATGCCGTCGCGCACCGCGGGCTGAGCGACGCCCCGGAGCGCGGTGCCCGGGCGCGGCTGAGCAG
>CANSLE010000283.1 GCA_947647645.1 uncultured Microbacterium sp. | reverse complement strand
GCGCGCGGCGTCGGCGGCGACGGGGCGGCGGGCGCGCCCCTCGCTTTCGACCCGTTCCTCGTCCGCGGGATGGGGTACTACACCGGCACGATCTTCGAGCTCGCGCACCCGAGCGTCGCCTACTCACTGGGCGGAGGAGGCCGCTACGACGGCATGATCGGGCGCTTCCTCGGTCAGCAGGTGCCCGCCGTGGGCTTCTCGATCGGATTCGAACGCATCGTCGACCTGCTCGAGACGGCGACGGATGCCGGTGCCCCCGCGATCGTGCTGGTGCACGAGCGCGACGTGCCGGTCGACGAGCTCGTCGCGCTCAAGGCGCAGCTCGTCGCCGACGGCGCCCGCGTGCGGCTCGAGCAGCGCACGAAGAACCTGACGGCGTTGCTCGAGCGGGCGGCGACGGACGGCTACGCCTCGTGGGCAGCGGTGGCGGCCGGACAGACGCGCGACGCGCTCGAGATCAGACCGCTGGGGTGAGCCACCGCGCCGTGCTCGACACGGCGTGCGGCGCGTCCGACACGGGCGCGGAGATCACCGGTTCGTCCGGGGCGGAGTTCGCGAGCGCGTCGAGTGCTCGCGCTGTCGCGGCATCCTGCGGCATGAACCAGACGACGCGCTGGCCGCCGGTGTCTCCGGTCCAGAGGCTCGTCATCTCGAGTCGGAGGGCTCCCCACCGCGGGTGCATGAGCCGTTTGACGGTGTTCTGCTCGGCGCCGACGTCGCCGCGACGCCAGAGCGTCGCGAACGTGTCCGACTCGCTCTCGAGCCGGGCGATGAACTGCTGCCAGCCCGGTTCGTCGTGATGGCGGCCGTAGGCGGCGCGCAGACGCGCGACAATGCGCTCCTGGGCATTGTCGAGATCGGCATGGACGTCCTGCCAGCGCGGATCGGTGAAGATGCGGATCGCACAGTTGCGGCCCTCGGGCGCGACGGCGTCGAGATCTGCGAACAGGAATCGGTACGAACGGTTGTAGGCGCGGATGTCGAAGCGTGCGGTCTGCACGGCAGCCGGGTACGGCATGAGCTTCGCCAGCAGATCCAGGTGCGTCGCCTGCACGCAGGTGCGTTCGTCCCGTCCGGGCGGGGTGATCCCGGCGAGCGCGAAGAGGTGGTCCCGTTCGTCGTCGGTCATCCGCAACGCCCGCACGATGGCGCCGAGCACCTGTTCTGAGGCGGCGATGGGGCGGCCTTGCTCGAGCCAGGTGTACCAGGTGAGACCGACGCCGGCGAGCCCCGCGACCTCCTCCCGACGCAGTCCCGCGACGCGTCGACGCGTGCCCTCGGGAAGGCCGACGTCGGCCGGGCGCAAGCGTTCGCGGCGCGTGCGCAGGAACGCCGCGAACTCTTCTCGACGGTCGGTTCGCATCCGGGTCCTCGGCCTTCGTTCTCCGTGCGGGAGCGGGGCGCGGTCTCCGCTCCCGCCCAGAGTACTGCGCGCGCGAGCGACCGGGCGCGGGATGCCGAGTACTCCTGATACCAGGATGAGCGCACTCCTGGTACCAGGATCGCGGGTGCGCAACGCTGGCCACATGACAGTGACCGCTTCTTCCCCCACCGTGGCGTCGGCGCCGGTGCGTACCCTGCCGGCGGCGACACCCACGTGGAGGTATCTCGGGTTTCTCATTGGGCCGGGTGTGGGATCCTTCGCCTTCAACGCCGTCACCGTGACCATGCCTCAACTGCAGGACGCCTTCGCCGCGTCGGAGACCCAGCGGGAACTCGTCATCGCCGGGTATGGCATGCCCTTCGCCGTCCTCCTCATCCTCGGCGGACGGCTGGGCGACCGCTTCGGGCGGCACGCGCTCTATACGGCCGGGATGGGACTGTTCCTGGCGTCGTCGCTCGCGTGCGCCGCCAGCCCGACGATCGATGTGCTCATCGCTGCGCGCATCGTTCAGGGCATCGGGGCGGCATTGTGCACGCCGCAGGTGCTCGCGAGCATCCAGGCGACGTCGACGGGGACGGCGCGGGTGCGGGCGATCGCCGGCTTCGGCGCGAGCGGAGGCATCGGTGCGGCGGCGGGCCAGGTGCTGGGCGGGGCTCTCGCCGGTTCGACGCTGGCCGGGGTGTCCGGCTGGCGACTGGTCTACCTCGTGGCGGCGCTGGCCGCGCTCGCGGCGATCGTCCTCGCGCCGTTCGCCCCACGCTCGCGTGCGCACGAGGCGGTCACGATCGACGTCGCCGGAGCGCTGGAGCTCGGTGTCGGGGTCCTCCTGATCGCCGCGGCCGTGACCTTCGGGCCGGCGGTGGGGTGGACGTGGCCCGTGTTCGCGGCTCTGGCGTTGGGCGCCGCCGTGCTCGTCGCCCTGTGGACGCACCAGGATCGCATCGAGCGCTCCGGTCGCGTGCCACTGCTTCCGCCGAGCATCCTGCGGCTGCGAGCGCTGCAGCGCGGGCTGCTCGCGGCGGGGCTCTTCTTCGTCGGCTATGCGGCCGTGCTGTATGTCATTCCGCGCGCGGTCGAGGCCGGACTCGGTTACGACTCCCTCGCTGCGGGCCTCCTCCTGCTGCCGTTCGCCACGGTCTTCGCGATCGTCTCGCTGTCGTTGGCCCCGATTCAGCGACGGCTCGGCGAGCGCACCCTCGTCTGGGGTGTCTGCCTCCAGCTCGTGGCGCTGACGGGGTTCAGCGCGACCGTGCTCGTCGCCTGGGGGCCGGCGCTGATCTGGTGGGCCCAGCCCGCGCTCATCGTTCTCGGCGCGGGACAGGCGCTGGTGTTCTCGCCACTCACGCAGGCGGTCGTGCGCGAGGTGCCGGTCGAGGCCGCGGGACTGTCCGGCGGTATGTTCAGCACCGTTCAGCAGCTCGCGCTCTCGTTGGGGGTCATCGCCATCGGCGCGCTCACGTCCGCGACGGGGTGGGCGGGGCGCGCGGAGCTCCTGTCCGGCTCCGTGCTGGATGTCGTCTTGGCCACAGGCGTGCTGACACTCGCCGTGGCCATCACGGCCAGGGCGCCGCGGCAGCGGCGCTGACGGCGGCGTGGGCGGGGCTGGTCACCGCCCGTTCACCCGATGGGGGTGCAATCGTCTCGTGTCCTCCCGCCCGCGTCGCCCTCGACGGGGACCGCGACGCGTCGCGTTGCGCGCGACACTCGTCGCCGTCGGTCTCGCGATCGCGGCGACGGCCGCGACCACCCGCGTCGTCCTGACGCGACAGGCGGCGATCGCGCGTCGCCGGATCGGCAAGCCGCTCGGGGAGGTCGCGCTCGATGCCGACCGGGTGTGGCGGGCGAAGCTGCCGGGCGACCCGGTCGAGCTGCTCGTCGTCGGTGACTCGATCGCCGCCGGACTGGGAGCCGAGCGCCCAAAGGACGTGCTCGGCGCGCGCCTCGCCAAGGGGATCGCCATGTTCCTCCAGCGTCCCGTGCAGCTGCGGACCGTCGCGCTCGTCGGCGCCGAGTCGCGCGACCTCGCGCGACAGCTCGACCGGCTCCCGCAGGACTATTCCGCCGACGTCGCGGTGATCATCGTGGGGGGCAACGATGTGACGCACCGGACGCCGGTCGCGGTCGCCGCCGGCCATCTCGAGGAGGCCGTGCGCCGTCTGCGCGAGGCCGGGACGGCGGTGGTCGTCGGGACGTGCCCCGACCTGGGCGCCCTCCGACCGGTTCCGCAGCCGCTGCGCACGCTGGGAGCACAGGCCTCGCGCCAGCT
>CANSLE010000282.1 GCA_947647645.1 uncultured Microbacterium sp. | reverse complement strand
CCACGAGGTGAGCCCGCTCGAGATCGCCGATCTGGGCCTGCTCGGATCGAGCGCAGCTCCCGCGCCGGCACCCCGGATCATGGCGAAGGCGGCGGCATTCGACTCCGCGGGGGCCGCCGTGGCGTTCCGTCCCGACGAGATCGTCGTCTCCGCCGGCGTGGAGGCCCGCTTCGCCGCACGGTGATCGTTCCGACCCGGGTCAGTCCCCCAGGCGGTTGCGGCTGCGCATGGCGCGCTCCGCTTCGCGCTTGTCCTCGCGCTCACGGATGGTCTGCCGCTTCTCGTACTCGCGCTTGCCCTTGGCGACCGCGATCTCGACCTTCGCGCGACCGTCGGAGAAGTACAGCTTCAGCGGAACCAGCGTGTAACCGCCCGCGCTGACCGCGTGGGAGAGCTTGACGATCTCTTCTTTGTGCAGCAGCAGCTTGCGAGTGCGCTTGGAGGCGTGGTTGGTCCAGTGGCCCTGCGAGTACTCGGGGATGTGCACGGCGTCGAGGAAGGCCTGTCCCCCATCGATGTACGCGTATCCGTCCGTCAGGTTCGCCCGCCCCTGGCGCAGCGACTTCACCTCCGTGCCGGTGAGCACGAGGCCGGCCTCGTACGTCTTCTCGATGGTGTAGTCGTGGTGCGCGCGACGGTTGGTCGCGACGACCTTCTCCCCGCGTTCCCTGGGCATGGCTGATCCTTCGTTGCGTCGTCCGCCGACCATCGACGGGATGCCGCGGACACGGCAGCCCGTCAGTCTATCTCACGCCCGGAGCCATCGACGGATCGCGAAGCTCGCGGACAGCGCCGCCAACACCAGTCCGATCACGATGATGATGGGGATCACGATCGCGGCATCCCCCATGTCGATCCAGTCGGTGATGAAGGTCACCCGCCCCTTGAGGTACTGGCCGACGCCGAAATGCACGCCGACGACGATCGCCGCGCCCGCCATGAGCGACCCGATGAAGGCGGCGAACACGCCCTCCAGGATGAACGGCGTCTGGATGAACCTGTTCGAGGCGCCGACCAGTCTCATGATCCCCACCTCCCGTCTTCGCGCGTACGCGGACAGACGGATGGTCGTCGCGATCAGAAGCACGGCGGCGATGAGCATCAGCACGGCGATACCGACGGCGATGTACGTCGCGATGGTGAGCGCCGAGAAGAGGGGTTCGAGGTACTGCAACTGGTTCTTCACCTCCTCCACCCCGTTCATGCCGGTAAACGCCTCGGTGATGACGTCGGCCTTCTGCGGATCGACGAGGCCTACGAAGTAGGTGTTGCCGAGCTGCGCGGGGGTCACGTAGTCCTTGTACTCGTCGCCGTAGAGCTTGATCAGATTCTGGTACGCCTGGTCGGATGACTCGAACCGCACGTCACGAACGACACCGCCGAGGGCCGGGCTCGACAGGCGTTGCGAGACCTGGTCGATCTGTTCCTGCGTCGCCGCTCCGTCGGCGCAGGAGGCCGCCTTCGAGTCATCCCGACACATCAGCACGGAGACCTGAGCACGACCGGACCAGTAGTCCCGCATCTTGCCGATCTCCATCTGCATGAGCATGGCCGCCCCGACGAACGTGAGCGACACGAACGTCACGAGCACCACGGAGATCACCATCGACGCGTTGCGCCGGAGGCCCGTGAACGCCTCGCCGAGTATCAGCTGCAGCCTCATGAGGTCGGTCCCACTTCGTCGTTCTCGTCGGTTTGTCGGCGCAGCCGGTCGGCGACCCCCAACTTGCCGAGGTCGATGTCGCCGAGGCCCAGCTCACCGAGGTCGACCTCGGGCGCGGCGATCGGGACCGGCCGGGTCATGGAGGAAGGCTCGGCCGGGGCGGGCGCCGCGGCCGGGGCGGATGCCGCGGCATCCCGCACCGCGGGAGCGGAGGGGGGCACGGGCACGGGCTCGACGGGCGACTGCGCGATCTCGCGCTGCAGCTCTAGCACCGCACTCAGGGCGGCGGTCGCGGCCGCGCCCCTCTCGACCTGCGGCTGCAGGGACGGCAGCGATGAGGTGTCGCCGTAACCGCCGTGCCGGTCGTCGCGCATCATCACGCCGCCACGCAGCTCGATGACGCGGCGCTTCATCTGATCGACGAAGCCGGCCTCGTGGGTGGCCATGACCACCGTGGTACCGCCGGCGTTGATGCGCGCCAGCAGCTGCATGATGTCGATGGAGGTCGCCGGATCGAGGTTTCCGGTCGGCTCATCGGCGAGGAGGATCTGCGGACGGTTGACGATGGCGCGCGCGATCGCGACTCGCTGCTGCTCGCCGCCGGACAGCTCGTGCGGGAGGCGTTTCTGCTTGCCGTCGAGACCGACCAGCGCGAGCGCCTCCGGCACGGCCTGCTGGATGAAGCCGCGCGAGGCGCCGATGACCTGCAGGGAGAACGCGACGTTCTGGAAGACGGTCTTGTTGGGCAGCAGACGGAAGTCCTGGAACACCGACCCGATGTGCCGGCGGAAGTAGGGCACTTTACGTGTGGAGAGACTCTTGAGGTCGCGGCCGAGCACGACGACGCGCCCGTCGCTCGGGTTGTCCTCGCGCAGGATCAGACGCAGGCAGGATGACTTTCCCGAGCCGGACGCGCCGACGAGAAAGACGAACTCCCCGCGCTGCACCTCGAAGTCGACGTCGCTCAGCGCCGGCTTGCTGGTCCCGCGGTACTTCTTGGTGACGTGCTCGAACCGGATCATGACTCGATGAGCCTACGTCGGTGATCGTCGGATGCCGGGTGCGACACTCGCCGCGTGTCGACTGCGCACCGGCGCCGGTTGTGCGGTTCCGCCAGCATTCGTGGGCGGCTTCGTGCGCCTATGAACGCGCCATGAGAGCAGCAACCCGCCCGCAAACGGAGAGAGCTCAGTCGTCGTCCTTGCGCTTGCGCCAGCGGATGCCGGCGGCGATGAGACCGTCGAGGTCGCCGTCGAACACAACGGCGGGGTTTCCGACCTCGTAGCCGGTGCGGAGGTCCTTGACGAGCTGCTGGCCGTAGAGGAAGTAGGAGCGCATCTGGTCGCCCCAGCTCGCCGTGATCGTACCGGCCAGCTCCTTCTTCTTCGCGGCTTCCTCCTCGCGCTTGAGGAGCAGAAGGCGGGTCTGCAGCACGCGCATCGCGGCGGCGCGGTTCTGGATCTGGCTCTTCTCGTTCTGCATCGAGACGACGAGACCGGTCGGCAGGTGGGTGATACGCACAGCGGAGTCGGTCGTGTTGACCGACTGGCCGCCCGGGCCCGACGAACGGAACACGTCGACACGGATGTCGCTCTCGGGCACCTCGACCTCGACGGCCTCTTCGAGCGCCGGGATGACCTCCACCGCGGCGAAGGAGGTCTGGCGCTTGTCGGCACCACCGAACGGGCTGATACGGGCGAGGCGGTGCGTGCCGGCCTCGACAGACAGCGTGCCGTAGGCGTAGGGGGCGTCGACCTCGAACGTCGCGGACTTGATGCCCGCGCCCTCGGCGTAGGAGGTGTCCATGACCTTCACCGAGTACTTGTGACGCTCGGCCCAGCGCAGGTACATCCGCAGGAGCATCTCGGCGAAGTCGGTGGCATCGTCTCCGCCCGCGCCGGAGCGGATCGTCACGACGGCCGGGCGGTCGTCGTACTCGCCGTCGAGGAGCGTCTGCACCTCGAGCTGGCCGATGACGTCCTGCAGCGCCGCGATCTCGCGGCGCGCCTCTTCGGCGGTGTCTTC
>CANSLE010000281.1 GCA_947647645.1 uncultured Microbacterium sp. | reverse complement strand
GGCGCGGCCGGCGGCAAGACCGTCACCGTCGGCTTCGTCGCCGTCGGCCCCGAGGGCGGCTGGCGCAACGCGAACGAGAAGGCCATCAAGGACGCGTTCACGAAGGACGCCGGCTTCGACCTCAAGTACGCTCCGGCCGCGAGCCCGAGCGACCAGAAGTCGCAGCTCGACGCCTTCTCCACCTTCGTCAACGACGAGGTCGACGTCATCCTCCTCACCGCGACCGAGGCGTCCGGCTGGGGCGACCAGCTGAAGAAGGCCAAGGAGGCCAAGATCCCGGTCATCCTGCTCGACCGCGGCGTCGATGCGTCCTCCGACCTCTACGTCACCCGCATCGCGCCCGACAACAAGCAGGTCGCGAAGTCGGTCGGCGAGTGGGCGGCCACCACCTTCCCGAGTGGCGCGAACTACTTCGTGCTCGAGGGCGTTCCAGGACTCTCCGTCGTGAACGAGCGCAACCAGGGCTTCGACGCGGCGATCGCCGGCAAGTCGGGCTGGAACAAGGTCGGCGCGCAGACCGCCAACTGGAAGACCGACGAGGGCAAGTCCGTGATCGAGACGGTCCTCAAGGCCAACAACAACAACATCCAGTTCGTCTTCGCCCAGAACGACGAGATGGGCATCGGCGCGGCGCAGGCCGTGACCGCGGCGGGCCTCAAGCCCGGTACGGACGTGAAGATCGCCACGATCGACGGCACGAAGGGCGCCCTCGAGGCGCTGTCGAAGGGGGACCTGAGCTTCGTCGCCCAGTACAACCCCTTCTTCGGCACGGACGCCGTCGCCGCGGTGAAGAAGGCCCTCGCGGGCGAGAAGGTCGAGTCGACCATCATCGTCAAGAGCGCCACGTTCGACTCGCCCGAGGCCGCCAAGAAGGCGCTCGACCAGGGACTCGGCTTCTAGCCGAGCCGCCGCGTCCGCTCGCGCACACGGGGACGGGGATCGCCGCCCACGGCGGTCCCCGTCCCGCCACCCCCCCCGCCCGCAGTGGTGACCCCCACATTCAACGAGGAAGTCTGCACGTGGTGACCGAACCCCTCCCGATCGTCGAAGTCCGCGGCGCGTCGATCACGTTCCCGGGCGTCAAAGCCCTCGACGACGTGAACTTCCGGCTGCTGCCCGGCGAAGTCCACACCCTGATGGGCGAGAACGGCGCCGGCAAGTCGACGCTGATCAAGGCGCTGACCGGTGTGTACCAGATCGACTCCGGATCGATCCTCGTCTTCGGCGAGGAGCGCCGCTTCTCCGGTACCGCCTCCGCACAGGCCGCGGGCATCTCGACGGTCTACCAGGAGGTCAACCTCTGCACGAACCTCACCATCGGTGAGAACGTCATGCTGGGCCATGAGACCCGCTCGCTCTTCGGCATCGACTGGCGCAAGACCCACGCACGTGCCCACGAGGTGCTCGCCGAGATGGGCCTCGGTGACCTCGATCCCCGTGCCCCGCTGCAGTCCATCTCCATCGCGCTCCAGCAGCTCGTCGCGATCAGCCGCGCGATGGTCACCAAGTCGAAGGTCCTCATCCTCGACGAGCCGACCTCCAGCCTGGACGCCGCCGAGGTCGAGACCCTCTTCGGCGTCATGCGCACGCTGCGCGACCAGGGCGTCGCGATCCTCTTCGTCTCGCACTTCCTCGACCAGGTCTACGCGATCAGCGACCGCATCACGGTGCTGCGCAACGGGCGCTTCGTGGGGGAGTACCTCAAGCGCGACCTCGAGCGCACCGCGCTCATCTCCAAGATGATCGGCAAGGACTTCGACACCCTCCGCGCCCTCGGCTCCAACCGCCAGGTCGACGAGCGCGACCGGGCGCAGACGCCCGTCTACGCCGCCGAGGGCATCGCCCGGACGGGCACGCTGGCGCCCACCGACATCGAGATCCACAAGGGCGAGGTCGTCGGCTTCGCGGGTCTTCTCGGCTCCGGCCGCACGGAGCTCGCCCGCCTCATCTTCGGCGCCGACAAGCCGGATGCCGGCACCGTGCGCCTGAAGGGTGCGAAGGCGGCCATCGTCTCTCCCGTCTCCGGCCTGGCCCACCACATCGCCTACTCGACGGAGAACCGCCGTGACGACGGCATCGTGGGCGACCTCAGCATCCGCGAGAACATCATGCTCGCCGTCCAGGCGCAGCGCGGCTGGTTGCGCCGCGTGCCCGCCAAGGAGGTCGACCGTCTCGTGAACACCTACATGGAGCGCTTCAGCGTCCGTCCGAACGATCCGGACCGTCCGATCCGCCTGCTCTCCGGCGGCAACCAGCAGAAGGTGCTGCTCGGTCGCTGGCTCGCGACCGAGCCGGATCTCCTGCTGCTGGACGAGCCGACCCGCGGCATCGACGTCGGCGCGAAGGCCGACATCCAGGAGACCGTCGCCGAGCTCGCCGAGGGCGGGATGAGCGTCGTCTTCATCTCCTCGGAGCTGGAGGAGGTCGTCCGCCTCTCCGAGCGCATCGTCATCATGAAAGACCATCAGAAGGTCGGCGACGTCGTGAACGGCCCGGATGTCACCGCGGAGCGGATCGTGTCGATCATCGCCGCCGACTCCGAGGCCGCCGCCGAGGCGCGCGCGGACGCGCTCGCCGACCAGGTCGAAGGAGAACAGGCATGAACCGTCTGAGGGCGCTCGTGCGCACCCCCTGGTTCTGGGGCATCGTCGGCATCGTCCTGCTGCTGGCGCTCAACTCGCTCAAGGACCCGACGTATCTGTCCATCGGCGTCAACCCGACCACGGGGCAGCTGTCGGGCAACCTGCTCGACATCCTCCGGGTGTCGGCGCCGATCGTGATGATCGCCTTGGGGATGACCTTCGTCATCGCCACGAGCGGCATCGACCTGTCGGTCGGATCGATCATGGCTGTCGGCGGTGCGATCGCGATGGTCACCCTCAGCAGCCTCGGCCAGCCCACGTCGGTGGGAGCGATGCTCGCAGCGATCGCACTGGCGGTGCTCCTCGGCCTCCTGCTCGGCGCCGTGAACGGGTTCCTCGTCGCGGTCATCGGGCTGCAACCGTTCATCAGCACGCTCGTGATGATGCTCGCCGGCCGCGGCATCGCCCGCGTCATCACCGGTGGGCAGAACACCAACGCCGAGAACGCGCCCTTCCGCGCCCTCGCGAACGGGCAGTTCCTCGGTCTGCCCCTGAGTTTCGTGCTCGCCATCGCGATCGTCGTCCTCGTGGCCGTGGTGATGCGCCGCACCGCTCTCGGCCTCATGATCGAATCGATCGGCATCAACCCGCAGGCCAGTCGCCTCGCCGGCATCCGCCCGCGCCCGATCCTCCTCGCCGTCTACATGCTCTCTGCCGCTCTCGCGGCCATCGGCGGCCTGTTCACCGTGTCGGAGGTGATGACCGTCGACGTCTCCGGAACCGGCTACCAGATGGAGCTCGACGCGATCCTCGCCGTCGTCATCGGCGGCACCTCGCTCGCCGGAGGCAAGTTCTCCATCGTCGGTTCCACCGTGGGTGCGCTGCTGATCGCGACCCTGAACAAGACCGTGCTCTTCCTCGGTGTCTCCGCGGCGGCCACCCCGGCGTTCAAGGCGATCGTGATCGTCGCGCTGGTGCTGCTGCAGTCCGAGCGCGTCCGGTCGCTCGTCCTCCGTCGCGGCGACCGCACGCGCACCCCCGCGGCCCCCCTCTCCGAGTCCACGCAGCCGAAGGAGGTCGTCGCATGAGCGACGCGTCCACCACTCGCGAACGCCCGA
>CANSLE010000280.1 GCA_947647645.1 uncultured Microbacterium sp. | reverse complement strand
CGACGTCCACCTCGCCGGGGACTTCTTCCTCGAGCCCGACGACGCGCTCGCCGACATCGACGCGGCTGTGACCGGGCTGCCGGTGGAGACGGATGCCGCGGGCATCGCCGCCGCCGTCCGCGGCGCCCTGCCCGAGGGGGCGCACCTGCTCGGCTTCACCCCGGACGCGGTCGGCACCGCCGTGCGGCGTGCGCTCGTGACGGCCCCCGGGTGGCGTGACTTCTCCTGGGAGGTTGTGCACGAGAAGGCCGTGTCGCCGGCCATGAACCTCGCTCTCGACGAGGTGCTGACCACGCGGGTCGGCGACGGTCGCCGAAAGCCCACCCTCCGCATCTGGGAGTGGGACCAGTCGGCCGTCGTCATCGGATCGTTCCAGTCGTACCGCAACGAGGTCGACCCCGAGGGGGCGGCCCGCCACGGCTTCGACGTCGTGCGGCGCATCTCGGGCGGCGGCGCGATGCTGATGGCCGCCGGCTCGATCGTGACGTACTCGCTGTACGTCCCGGCATCCCTCGTCGCGGGCCTCACCTTCGCCGACTCGTACGCGTTCCTGGACGACTGGGTGCTGCAGGCGCTGCGCTCGCTCGGGATCGACGCGACGTATCAGCCGCTCAACGACATCGCCTCACCGTCCGGCAAGATCGGCGGCGCCGCCCAGAAGCGGCTCGCCAACGGCGGCGTGCTGCACCACGCGACCCTGTCGTACGACATGGACGGCCAGGTCATGACCGAGGTGCTGCGCATCGGCCGCGAGAAGCTGAGCGACAAGGGCACCGTCTCGGCCGCGAAACGCGTCGATCCCCTCCGCAGCCAGACGGGGCTGGCGCGCGAGGCGATCATCGAGCGGTTCATCCAGACGTTCTCCACCCTCTACGGCGCCGAGCCCGGACACATCACGGACGAGGAGTACGCCGAAGCCGAGGCGCTCGTCGCGGAGAAGTTCTCGACCGACGCGTGGCTGCAGCGGGTCCCGTGACCGCCCCCGAGGCGGGGGCGGTCGAGATTCACCACGGCGACAACCTGGCGGTCGCCCGGGCGCTGCCGGATGCCGCGTTCACGCTGATCTACGCGTGGGCGTTCGCCGGCCGCTTCGTGATGGTGCTCGGCTACCAGGGCGTGCAGGCGTACCAGTTCTACATCCTCACCGACTACCTGGGCCTGGCCCCCGCTGACGCCGGTGGCGTGGCCGGGCTGCTGTCGCTCGCGTCGATGATCACGCTCGTGCTCGGCACTCTCGTCTTCGGGCGGCTGAGCGACCGGCTCGGGCGGCGGAAGATGTTCGTCTTCACCGCCAGCGTCGTCATGGCCTTCGGCATCGTGATCCCGCTGCTGTTCCCGAGTGTGCCGGCGATGATCGTCTATTCGCTGATCGTGGGCCTCGGCTACGGCGCCTACTCCGCGGTCGACGTGGCCCTCATGATCGACGTGCTGCCCTCGCAGGGCGATGCCGGCCGCGATCTCGGCGTGCTCAACGTGGCGACCAACATCCCCCAGGCGCTGACCCCCGTCGTGGCCGCCGTGCTGCTGGCGATCTTCGCGGGCAACTACGCGTCGATCTTCGCCTTCGCCGCCGTGATGGTCTTGCTGTCGTCGGTCCTGGTGTTCCCGATCCGTTCCGTCCGCTGACCATCCCCCGAGAACCGAGGACACTCCCATGACGAATCCCGCCGCCACCCTGACGGACAGCCCCGTGACCCCGGGCCCGATCGTGCAGACGGAGGCCGGACTCGTCCGGGGTCGCGTCCGCGAAGGGGATGCCGCTTTCCTCGGCATCCCCTTCGCGGCCCCGCCTGTCGGGCCCCTCCGATTCGCCGCGCCTCATGCGCCCACCCCCTGGTCGGGCGTGCGCGACGCGACGGCCTTCGGGCCGACGCCGCAGCGCCGTCCCTTCGGGTCGCTGACCACGATCCCCGAACCGAGCATCCCGGGGGACGACACGCTCTCGGTCAACGTCTTCACGCCCGCCGCCGGTGACGAGAGTGCACGGCTGCCCGTCTTCGTGTGGGTGCACGGCGGCGGGTACTTCGCCGGCTCCCCAGCGAGCGGCTGGTACGACGGCGCCGCGTTCACGCGTGACAGCGTCGTCGTCGTGACCGTCTCCTACCGTCTCGGCTTCGACGGGTTCGGATGGATCGAGGATGCGCCGCTCAACCGCGGCATCCTCGATCAGATCGCCGCCCTCGAGTGGGTCCAGCGCAACATCGCCGCGTTCGGCGGCGATCCGGACCGCGTCACGATCGCGGGGCAGTCGGCGGGTGGCGGCAGCGTGCTCAACCTTCTCGTCTCCCCGCGGTCGCGCGGTCTGTTCCATCGGGTCATCTCGCACTCGGGTGCCCCCGGGCATGTGGTCGCGGACACCGCCGAGGACGTCGGCCGCCGGTTCGCCGACGCGCTGGGGGTCGCCCCGACCGTGGCCGCGCTGCGCGCGCTGTCGGAAGACGCCATCCTCGACCGGGAGCGGGAGTTCAACGTCGCCCCGGGCGGGATCACCCCGGACGCGACGCCCGACGCGGTGCTCGCCGACGTCGTCCGTGCGCCGCTGGCGGCGGGACTGGCGTTCGCCCCGGTCATCGACGACGAGGTCGTGGTGGACGTCGCCGCGGCGGTGGCCGACGGCGTCTCCGCGGACATCCCCCTCCTCCTCGGCACCACGCGCAACGAGTTCGCGTTCCCCACGCCGACGACGCGCGACGAGGTGCTCGCCGCGCTTGGCCGCGCCGGCGTGGATGCCGAACACGTCGACGCCTTCGGCCGCGGCATCGACCGGGTGGGCGAGCGCTTCGCGTTCAGCCAACTGCTCGTGCTGTCGATGTTCCGCGTCCCGAGTGCGCTGATCGCCCGCCGCCGTGGGGATGCCGCGTCGACGACCTGGCTGTACGACTTCGCGTACCGGTCGTCGGTCGACGGCGTCTCGGCGCACTGCTACGACCTCCCCTTCGCGTGGGACCTCCTCGGCGCCGACGGCGTCGCCCGTGTGCTCGGCACTCCGCCCCCGCCGCTCGCCGACCGTATGCACGCGGACTGGGTGGGCTTCATCTCCGGAGAAGCGCCGTCGTGGCCCTCGGTGGCCGAGCGGGCGTCGGGAGCGATGACCTACGACATGCCCGCCGGATTCGATCCCGAGGCCTACGGTGTGGAGTCGGCGGTGCTCGACACGCTCGACTGACCGGCGTGCCATGATCGGTCGCGTGCACAGCGATCCCGACGTCACCATCTCCGCCGGCCGGCTCCGGGGCCGCTGGCGGGTTGCTGCGGACGGCAGCCGCTCCGCGGCGTTCCTCGGCATCCCTTTCGCGGAGGCGCCCGTCGGCGACCTGCGCTTCGCGGCGCCCGTGCGCGCCACGGCGTGGGAGGGCGCCGGCCTGCCGGTGCTGGTCTGGTTCCACGGCGGAGGCTTCTTCTCCGGGTCCCCGGCGAGTCCCTGGTACGACGGGCGCGCCTTCACGCGCGACGGCGTGGTCACGGTGACCGTCTCCTACCGGCTCGGCGTCGACGGCTTCGGACACATCGACGGTGCCCCGTCCAACCGTGGCGTGCGCGACTGGCTCGCCGCCCTCGATTGGGTGCAGGAGAACATCGCGGCGTTCGGCGGCGATCCGGCGCGCGTGACGATCGCCGGCCAGTCGGCCGGCGGCGGCACCGTGCTGACCCTCCTCGGGATGCCGTCGGCGCAGCACCTGTTCCACCGGGTGTGGTCGCTCTCGGGCGCCCTCG
>CANSLE010000279.1 GCA_947647645.1 uncultured Microbacterium sp. | reverse complement strand
GGCGTCGCCCGCGGCATCCCCGTCATCCGCATTCGCTGCGGCGCCGCGCCAGCGACGCAGGCGCCGCCCGAGAGCGACGAGCACGAGGGATGCCGCGACGGTGCCGATCACGGGAGGCAGGAACGACAGCGGGGTGACGCCGGTGCGCGACACGATCGCCGCCGTGGACAGCACGCCGGCGATCGCGACGATGACGACGCCGAGCGGGCTGCGCAGGTACTCGAGCACGCCGCCGATCGCCGAGGCGATGACGACCGCCAGCCCCAGGCCCGCGAGAAGCGCGATCTTGTCGTTCGCGCCGAAGGTCGCGATCGCGAGCTCCTTGAACGGCTGCGGAACGATGTCGATCACGAAGCCGCCGACCGCGAGGATCGGGCTGGCGTTTCGCGCCACCACGAGAGCCAGCAGCTCGGCCACACCGAGGAAGACGGCGCCGCTGACGAGACCGGCGAGGGCGGCGAGGGCAAGGGACGCGCGACGATCGGTGTGCGTGGTCACGGGGATCTCCTGCCGCCGGGGTCGGTGTGCCCGTGTTGTTCGGCGCGGGCGGGCGATCGGATGGGTGCGGATGCCGGGGCGAGGCGTCGCCGATCAGGACGCGACGGTCACAGCCCGCCCGGCTCCGGCGAACGCACGGCCCATCCGACCCGCTCCAGGCCAGCGGCAAGACGATCGCGTTCCGCCCGTGGGAGCGCGAGCGAGGCGTCGGTGCAGACGTCGATCACGAGCGGCGGCGGATCGCCGAACTTGGGGATCTCCACTTCTGCCCAGGCGTTCGCCGCGAGCCCGACCCGCGGGTAGGCGGTGCCGGCGTGTTCGACCGCCCCATCGCAGACGAACGCGATCACGTCGAGCGCGTCGAGCTTCGACACCGCGATGTCGACCACGAGCGGCAGCACGAATGGACCGCCGGCCGTGTCTCGTCCGATTCCCGTCACGACGGCATTCTCTCAGCCGTGAGCGGGGCGGGCATCGGGCGTCGGCGCCAGGCCTAGGCTGACGAGATGATTCACCTCGTCGCGCGCCGCATCGATCCCGCTCACCGCGAACGCGTCGTGGAGTGGCTGCGCACGGTCGATGGGCCGCGCCGCGAGGAGGCGCTCGCTGCGCTCAGCGCGGAGGGCGTTCGCCACGAGACGGCCCTGCTTCTCGAGACAGCGGACGGTCCGGTGCTCGTCTACGCGATGGAGACCGACGACATCGATCGATCGCGCTCGGTCGCAGACGACTCGCCCCGTCCCATCGACGCCGAGCATCGCGCCGTCATGCGCGCCGCGGACGCCGGGCCGGCCGACGCCGCGATCCTGCTCGATCTGCGACCGGCGTGAGGAGCAGCGGTCGCGTGACACCGCCACCTCTCCGCTGACAGAGCATCCGTCGCTCGTCGGCACATCGCCTACGGCGACACCCGGGCAGTCGGTGATCCGTGATCTGTGAACGACACCGGTTTCCCTGTAGCGCGGGCGTACGCGATCTCCGCGCGCGTCGAGTCGCCGGTGTAGCCGCCGGGGTTCATCACGAGAACGCGATCAGCCAAGTCGATCTTGCATAGGTGGAGCACGTCGAGCAGAGCCTTCTCGGTGTCGGAAGGGATGCCGTCCAGTTCGCCCGGCGCGGGGACGATGACCCCGCTGAGTGTCAGGGTGCGGTTGGCCTCGCGCATCTAGTTGTGATGTCCAGGGACGTTGTTTGGCTCATCGCAAATGAGGGTGTAGGTGTGGTCTGAATCCGCCGGCTTCGAGCAGGCTTCTCGTGATGTGGTTGGTGAGGTTTCGGAAGCCGGGGGCGGAGCCGCGGAGGTGCTCGAGCCGCCCGTTGATGGCCTCTGTGGGGCCGTTGCTGGTGCCTGGCCGGTCGAAGAACGCGAGGATGTCGGCGGCGCGTTGCTTGAGCGCGCGGCCGAGGTTGCGCAGTTCGACGAGCAGGCCCGGGACGCCGCTGGCGAGGGAGCCAATGAGGTGCTGCATGACGAACTTGCCGAGCCCCCGGTCGGGCTCCCGGTAGGCGGCGACCACGCGCTGGTAGATGCCCCAGGTCGCTTCGACTTCGGCGTGCTGCTTGTCGGCGAACAGTGCTTCGAGGCGAGCGTGCTGCTTCTCGGTGAGGAGCCCGGCGCCGGTGTGGAGGGTGCGGCGGGCCGTGTAGAGCGGGTCGTCTTTCCGGCCCCGCCGCCCGAAAGCGTCGCGCTGGACGCGGCGGCGGCACTCGTCGAGCGCGTCACCAGCCAACCTCACGACGTGGAAGGGGTCCATCACCGTCACCGCGTCGGTCAGCTCTTCAGCGGTGGCGGTCTTGAACCCGGTGAACCCGTCCATCGCGACGACCTCGACACCATCCCGCCAGGCCTGCGGGCGGGCCGCGAGCCAGGTCTTGAACACGGCCTTCGAGCGCCCTTCGACCATGTCCAGCAGCCTGGAGGGCCCCGTCTTCTCTCGGACTGGGGTGAGGTCGATGATCACGGTGACGTACTTGTCGCCGTGGCGGGTGTGACGCCAGACGTGCTCGTCGACGCCGATCACCCGGACCCCGTCGAACTGGGCCGGGTCATCGATCAGACAGCGCTTGCCCGCAGCGAGGATCGCGGTCTTCGCCGTGTGCCAGGACACCCCGAGACCCGCCGCGGCGCGCGCGACGGTGAAGTGATCCAGCACGATGGCCTCCAACGCCCACCGCATCCCACCGCGAGACAACTTCCCCCGCGCAGGCGCCGCCTCGGTGAGGTCTTCGCGCCCGGAACGCCCACACCCGGCGCACGCGTATCGGCGGACGCGGACCAGCAGCGTCGTGGGTCGGTGCCCGAACGGCTCGCGCGCGAGCGGGCGTGCATCCGTCCCTCGAGAGATCGCCTGGCTGCCGCAACCCCGGCACCACGGGTCCAGCTCGGCGACGCGGCACCCGAGCACCGCACGATCCGGCTCCAGGCGCTGGCCTACAGCTTCAAGGCCAAGCTCGTCGAGGCGGCACAACACGGTCAGATCAGGGGCCGCGAAGGTAGCGTGGTGCACGTCGAGATCTTCCGAATGGGCAGTGCAGGAACTCCCATCATCAGAAGACCTCGACCCTCACTCAGCGACCAACGCACTCAACCAGCTACCCCCTCGATTGCGATGAGCCATCAATGGCACGGACGACAGAATCACTGTCATCGGACACTGTGGTCGCAACCACAGAATCGACGGCAGAAGCCTCGGAAGGGCTGCCTTCGGACTCCGATCGATGACATTCGACTTTCGTATGAAGTCACGAAAAGGTAACGAAAACCCCTTGTGGGCCGTTATCTTTCCGTTATAGAGTGCTCGCACGGTAGTTGTTTTGCTGTGGCAGCTACCGGCATGTGATTGCAGGACACTCTTGGTGCAAGGGACAAGGGCCGGTCGGAAGCCTCTCCGACCGGCCCTTACTCTTGCCTGTCTTCCTCCCCAACACACCCTTCTCTTAGCTTGTCCACAATTGGCTTCTGACCTGCTCTTCTCCCCCTCCGATGTCGGAGGCCCCCGGCAGAATCGAGTCATGGAAGCCACCGATCCGCTCACGACGCAGGATGACCGCGCGCGTCTGAACGCCATCGTCGACGGCCTGCTCGATCGGCGCCGGCGCATCGCCGCGCTGCAGGCCGAAGAAGCCGAGCTCCTCCACGCCGCCCAGGAGTTCGGGCTCGAGCGACACGACGCCTTCGCGGCCGATCGCGATGCGCCGGACGACCTCCCGCTGCGTTCGGTCGCGGCCGAGATCGGC
>CANSLE010000278.1 GCA_947647645.1 uncultured Microbacterium sp. | reverse complement strand
CGCCATGCCTCCACGGTAGTCCGTGACGAACGCCGGACTTCCGGCCCTGACGCCGGCCGCGATCCGCGGCGTTCCGAGGGGTGCGCTGGCTGGCGCCGGTGAAAGTCCGGCGCACGTCACGGGGCCGCCGCGCAAGCGGCCCGTCGGTAGGCTGGCCCGGTGCGCATTCTCGTCCTCGGTTCCGGTGCCCGCGAGCACGCCATCCTCCTCGCTCTGAAGGGGGAGGATGCCGGCCACGAGCTGTTCGCCGCCCCGGGCAACGCCGGCATCGCCGCCGACGCGACGATCCTCGCCGGCCTCGACGCGAACAGCCCTGCCGCCGTGACCGACGTCGCGAACGAGGAGGACATCGACCTGGTGATCATCGGTCCTGAGGCGCCACTGGTCGCGGGCGTGGCCGATGCCCTCCGCGAGCGCGGCATCCCCGTGTTCGGTCCCGGCCGAGCGGCGGCTCAGCTGGAGGGATCGAAGGCCTTCGCGAAGCGCGTCATGGATGCCGCGGGCGTCCCCACCGGCCGCGCGACCCGCGCCACGACCCGCGCCGAGGTCGAGGCCGCCCTCGACGCTTACGGTGCGCCGCACGTCGTGAAGGCCGACGGCCTGGCCGCCGGCAAGGGCGTCGTCGTCACCGATGACCGCGAAGCCGCCCTCGCGCACGCCGACACGTACCTGCCGACCGGACCGGTGCTCGTCGAGGAGTTCCTGTCGGGCCCGGAGGTCTCCCTGTTCTTCGTAAGCGACGGCGACACCGTGCGCGCGCTCAGCCCCGCACAGGATTTCAAGCGCGCCTACGACGGCGATGCCGGCCCCAACACCGGCGGCATGGGCGCCTACTCGCCGCTGCCCTGGCTGGCCGACGGGTTCGGCGGCGAGGAGGCGTTCGTGGCCGAGGTGACCCGCACGGTCGCCGAGCCCGTCATCCGCACCCTGGATGCGGAGGGCACCCCGTTCATCGGCCTGCTGTACGCAGGCCTGATCCTCACGGCTGACGGCATCAAGGTCATCGAGTTCAACGCGCGCTT
Source organism: uncultured Microbacterium sp. (assembly GCA_947647645.1). GTDB lineage: Bacteria > Actinomycetota > Actinomycetes > Actinomycetales > Microbacteriaceae > Microbacterium. The sequence goes on along the minus strand of CANSLE010000278.1, from coordinate 2,722 downwards.
CGGCGACCCCGAGACCCAGGTCGTGCTGGCGCGCCTCACGAGCCCGCTGTCGCGGCTGCTCATGTCCGCCGCATCCGGGACGCTCGAGGACGAGCCCGCACCGACCTTCGCCGACGGGGCCGCCATCACGGTCGTGCTCGCGAGCGAGGGCTACCCCGAGGCGCCACGGACCGGGCGCACCATCACGGGTGTGGATGCCGCGGCATCCGCCCCCGGCGTGCACGTGGCGCACGCGGCCACCGCTGAGCGGGACGGGGCACTGATCGCGACGGGCGGACGCGTGCTGAACGTCGTCGCCACGGGCGGGACTTTCGCCGAGGCGCGGGAGCGGGCCTACACCGCGCTCGATGAGATCTCCCTCGAGGGATCGCACTTCCGGCGCGACATCGCCGCCCGGGTCGCCGTCGACTGACGGCCCGGACGGCGACGCCCGGCCGCGCTCAGCGCTCGTCGAGGTGCGGCGGACGCTTCATGAACAGCACTGCGACGACGCCGACCAGCAGCACGACCGCGGGCAGCAGAATCGTCTGCGACATGGCGCTGGAGAAGCCGTCGACGACGAACGCGGGCAGCTGGCCGGACCCGAAGTCGCCGCCGGTGTTCGATGCTCCCGGGAGGTTGACCTTCAGTCGTGCCTGCATGAACGCGGCGATCGCGGCCGAGCCGAGCACCGACCCGATCGTACGGGTCGTGTTGTAGATGCCGGCACCGGCCCCGGCCTGACGCGGTTCGAGGTTGCGCGTTGCCGTGGTGGCCAGCGGCCCCCACATGCCGGAGTTGCCGACGCCCATCATGAACGAGGGCAGCAGGAACATCCAGATCGGGGTGTCGGCGTGCATCAGCGAGGAGTACCAGAAGAGCGATCCGGCGACGAGCAGCAGGCCCGGTATCAGCAGCACGCGGGCGTCGACCCGGTCGAGCAGACGTCCGGTCAGGGGCGAGAGCACACCGGCGGCGAGCGCCATCGGCACGAGCAGCAGCGCCGACTCGGTCGGCGTGAGGCCGCGCGCCAGCTGCACGAAGAACATGAGCGGCAGCGACATGCTCGTCACCGTGAAGCCGACCGTGGCGATCGTGACGTTCGAGACAGAGAAGTTGCGGTCGCGGAAGAGCGCGAGCGGCACGAGCGGTTCACTGCGCGTGGTGGCCTGCTGCCAGATGAACAGGGCCATCACGACGACACCGCCGGCGATCATCGCCCACACCCACGCGGCCCAGTCGAAGTGCTCGCCCTCCTGCAGACCGAACACGATGAGGAACAGGGCGACCGCGCTGAGGACCACGCCGACGAGGTCGAAGCGGTGCTCGTGCGTGGGGAGGTTGGGCACCAGCACCCAGGCGAGGACGAAGCCGATGACGCCGACCGGGAGGTTGACGAAGAAGATCCACTCCCACCCGAGGCCATCGACGAGCAGGCCGCCGGCCAGCGGGCCGACGAGCATGGCGACGCCCGACGTGGCGCCCCACAGACCCATGGCGGCGCCGCGGGCGTTCGGCGGGAAGGTGCGGGTGATCACGGCCATCGTCTGCGGCGTCATCAGCGCGGCACCGAGACCCTGGATCGCACGGAACACGATCAGCATCTCGAGGGTGCCCGACAGCCCGCAGCCCAAGGAGGCCAGGGTGAAGATCGCGAGCCCGATGAGGTAGATGCGCTTCGGACCGAAGCGATCGCCGAGACGTCCCGTGATCAGCAGCGGCACGGCATACGCGAGCAGGTAGGCCGAGGTGACCCACACGACGTTGTCGAGGTTGTTGGTCGACGGGTCGAGCGCCGACTTGATGGCGGGGTTCGCGACCGAGACGATCGTCGTGTCGACCAGGATCATGAAGAACCCGATGACGAGCGCCCAGAGGGCGGGCCAGGGGCTGCGTTCGGGGGTGGGCGCGGTCGCGGTCACGTCGCGGGTGCGTTGTTCGGTCATGAGCGTGCGGCTTCTCTCTGTGCCAGGTAGCGGTCTGTCTTCTCGTGTGATCCCCACACGAAATCGGGGTGGTCCAGCCGCTCCAGCAGGGCGGCGAGCCAGTCGTGGTCGGCGGCGACGAGGGTGCGCTCGCGGTCGACCTCGATGAGGTACTGCTCGAGGTGGGATGCCGCGGGCGGGGCTCCCTCGCGTGCACCGCGGATGCCGGCGACGAGCTCGTCCCGGGCCCGAGCGAGCGACGCGAGGCGCACCGACAGCAGCGCGATGACCTCACCGCGCTCCAGGTTGTGTGCCTCGGAGAGCGCGACACGGAACTCGACGGGCCGGTCGAGGAGGGGGAGCTCACGGCGCACCCAGTCCTCGACGGCGGCGCGGCCGTCGTCGGTGAGCGTGTAGGTGGTGCGCTCGGGACGATTGCCGTCGCGATCGACACCGACCTCGGCCACGAGCCCGGCTGCCTCGAGCCGGGCCACCGTGTGGTACATCGTGCCGTTGGTGACCGGCACGATGCGGTCGTCTCGCCGGTGGCGCAGCAGCCGGATCATCTCGTACGGATGCATGTCGTCCTCGCGCAGCAGCGCGAGGATCATCACGGCCAACGGCGTGAGCCGTTTCAGCGTGGCCTTCACGGCATCACCTTCTCCCATCGCGGGCATATAGCCCATGTCGATTAGTCCACATGGACTATACATCTGTTTTTCACGGTGCGCGAGCATTGGCGTGCGACGGCGGCGGCGGACGTGGTCGCCGCCGCACTCCCGCCCGCCGGGATAATGGACCCGTGACCGACACCGCCG
>CANSLE010000277.1 GCA_947647645.1 uncultured Microbacterium sp. | reverse complement strand
GTTTGGCGGCATCCGCGGCACCGTCCTCGTCGGCGTCGGAGAGACGCTGCAGCAGGGCGAGCAGCTCCTCGTTCGGCGGGGTGGTGTCCTCGGAGAGCGTGAGGGTCTTCGCGATGCGGACGGCGGAGCGCTCCAGACCCAGGAGGATGTGCTCGGCACCGATCGCGGCGGCCTTCTTGGTCACCGCCGCGGTGACGAACGGGTTGCCGTCGCGGTCGCCGCCGACCCAGGTGCCCAGACGCACGAACGGGCGGACCACGGGCGCGCGACCGCCGGCCGCGGGGCCCTGCAGAGCGTCGTCGACCCGGCGGTAGACGTGGGGCACGGCCGTGTAGAGCGTCTCGTCGAAGACGGCCATGATGGCGCGCACCTCGTCGACCGGAGTCGGCTTCTCCGCGCGGAGGGGAGCGGTCCGCCACAGGGTGTCGATCTCCTCGAGCATCCGCCGTTCGGCGCGTCGCTCGTCCGCGCCGCCCTGCAGCGACGCATCGTGCTCGCCGAGCAGCGTGACGAGGCGACGGATGCTGGTGGACACTGCGCGCCGTCGCGCCTCGGTGGGGTGAGCGGTGAACACGGGGTGGAAACGCATGTCCTGCAGCCGCTTGAGGGCGGTGTCGTCGCCGACCTCGGCCGCGAGGCGGACGAACGCGGCGGCCACCGAGTCGGCGGCATCCTCCCTCTCCGGACGACCGTCGCGCTCGCGGAGCACGCGGACCCGCTGGTGTTCTTCGGCGAGGGTCACGAGGTGGAAGTACACCGTGAAGGCGCGGGCGACCTCGTCCGCCCGGGCGACGGAGAACGACTCGGCGATCTGCGCGGCGCGTTCGAAGGCCTCGGTGGACTCGTCCGAGTACGCCGCGATCGTCGCGAGCCGCAGGCGCTCGACATCGTCGTAGAGGCCCGGAGACCCGCTCTCGCGCAGCACGCGACCGAGCAACGCGCCGAGCATGCGCACGTCGGCGCGCAAACGCTCGGGCAGTTCGTTCTCGGCCTCGTCGCGGCCGACGAGGTCGATCGCTTCGGTTCGGGTGAGTTCACGCATGAGACCACGCTAACGGCACGGGGTTTCACATTTGTCACGGGGTATGATTCGGCGGTGGTGTGAAACCTCGCAGAACCCGCGCGCGTCCGCGTGCCCGGGTGGTGTGAGCCGGTGTGCCGGGAAGTCTGGTCGGCGATCCCGTCCGTCGACCCCTGGAGCGCCCGTGTCCCTGCTTCGATCCGCACGTTTCCCCGCCATCCTCCTGCTGGTGGCCGCCGCCGCCGGCCTGGCGCTCGCGAACTCGCCGCTACGCGACGCGGCCTTCGCCGTCGCCGACGCGCATCTGGGGATCCCGGGTGTGGTGGATCTTTCCGTGCGGCACTGGATCTCCGACGGCCTGCTCGCCGTGTTCTTCTTCGTCGCCGCCGTGGAGTTGCAGTTCGAGCTGACCAGCGGCCAGCTCGCCTCTCCCCGGCGCGCCATCCTCCCGGCCATCGCCGCGGCGGGCGGGGTGCTGGTGCCGGTCGCGCTCTACCTGTCGGTCGCCGGAGGCCCGACGACCGCGGACGGGTGGCCGATCCCGACGGCCACCGACATCGCCTTCGCGCTCGGCGTGCTCGCCGTGTTCGGGCGCGGGCTGCCCCCCGCGGTGCGGGTCTTCCTCCTGGCGCTGGCGATCCTCGACGACATCGTCGGGATCGTCTTCATCGCGGTCCTGTTCACCGCGGACGTCGAGGTGGGGATGATCCTCCTCGCCGTCGTGTTCGTCGTCGTCTTCGCCGTCTGCAGCCGGCTTCTCGACACCCGCTCTCGACGGGTCGCCATGATCGGTCTCGTCGTGTCCGCGATCGGCACCTGGTACGCGGTGCACGAGTCCGGGATCCATGCGACGATCGCCGGCGTCGTGCTCGGACTCGCGATGGCGCAGCAGCCGGCGATGCGCACGCGTCACGCGATCGAGCCCTGGGTCAACGGCGTGGTGCTCCCTCTGTTCGCCCTGTGCGCGGCCTTGGTGACCATCCCCGCGGTGTCCGCGGGGGAGCTCTCACCCGCTTTCTGGGGCGTGCTGGTCGCGTTGCCGGTCGGCAAGATCATCGGCATCGCGCTCGCCGGCGGCCTCGCCCAGCGGATCCTCCGCGTCGCGCCGGAGGACCGCCTGGCCGGCGGTGATCTGCTGGCGGCCGGCGCGCTGGGCGGCATCGGGTTCACCGTGTCGCTGCTGCTGAGCGAGCTGGCGTTCGCGGACGAGCCCGGCATCCGCGACCAGGCGACACTCGGTGTGCTGGCCGGCTCGGTGATCTCGCTCGTCGCGGCCGGAATCCTCGTATCGTGGCGGGCATGGCATCACCGACGCCGGGTCCCGGCGACTTCCTGATCCCCACGGCAGCCGCGTCGGACGACGCCCTACGCCGTGCCGTCGACGTCATGCACGCCGTCCGTGAGCGTTGCGTGTGGTCTCAGCGGATCACCCACGACGACCTCGTGCCCTACCTCGTGGAGGAGTCCGCCGAGCTCATCGACGCGGTCGAGGCGGGCACGCGTGCCGACCTCCGCGAGGAGCTCGGCGATCTGCTCTGGCAGGTGCTGTTCCATTCCGCGGTCGCCGCCGAGGATCCCGACGATCCGTTCGACGTCGACGACGTCGCCACGGGCCTCGTCGAGAAGATGGTGCGCCGCCATCCCCACGTCTTCGGGGATGCCGTGGCCACCACGCCCGAGGAGGTCCTCGTGCAGTGGAACGCGGCGAAGGCGGCCGAGAAACGCGAGCGGCGCTCGGTGCTCGACGGCATCTCGCCCCACATGCCGTCCCTCGCCCTCGCCCAGAAGCTCCTCTCGCGCGCCGCCGCGCTCCCGCTCCCGTCCGCGTTCCCGGAGTCTCGCGGTGAGGTGCGAGACGAGCGGGAGCTGGGGGAGGCGCTGCTCGGGCTCGTCGCCCGGGCGCGTGAGGGCGGGTGGGATGCCGAGAGGGCGCTGCGCGGCGCGATCCGCGGGCTCCGCGACGACATCCGCGCCGCCGAGGGACAGCCGACGCGGACCGACCTGGAAGAATGACCCTGTGGCATCCGTGAACCCGCCGCGCGGCATGCGCGACTTCCTCCCCGCCGACAAAGCCCGTCGTGAGCGCGTGCTCGCCGTCATCCGCGAGCGCTACCGCGCCCACGGCTTCGACGAGATCGAGACGCCCGTCGTGGAGGACTACGACCGGCTGCACGCGGGCATCGGCGGCGACAACGAGAAGCTCGCGTTCAACGTCCTCAAGCGTGGCCTCGACGCCGGAGCGGTCGCTGCCGCGGTCGACGGCGAGAGCGGCGTCGACACCCGTGCGCTCGCCGACCTGGGCCTGCGCTACGACCTGACCGTGCCCCTCGCCCGGTTCTACGCGACCCATCGGGCGGAGCTGCCCAGCGTTTTCCGCGCGATCCAGATGGCGCCGGTCTGGCGCGCCGAGCGGCCTCAGAAGGGGCGCTACCGGCAGTTCGTGCAGTGCGATATCGACGTCATCGGCGACGCGACCGGCCGCGCCGAGGCGGAGCTGCTCACCGCGAGTCTCGACGCGCTGGACGCGCTGGGTCTCGAGGGCGGCAGCATCCGCATCAACGACCGGCGCGTCCTCGACTGGATGCTCGGCCACTTCGGCTTCGCCGAGCAGGAGCGCGCGGGCGTGCTCATCACGATCGACAAACTCGACAAGATCGGGCCCGACGGCGTCGCGGCCGAGTTGCGCGGCCGCGGTGCGACCGCATCCGCCGTCGACGCGTTCGACGCGTTCCTGCGCCGGCCC
>CANSLE010000276.1 GCA_947647645.1 uncultured Microbacterium sp. | reverse complement strand
GGATGCGCGCCGCGAGGGCGGCGCGCAGGCTCTGCGGCGGGAGCCCGTCGTGGTGCTCGGGGCCGGCGCCGCTGAGCTCGTCGCCGAGCTTCGCCGCCCAGTCGGCCGCGGGGACGACATGGCGACGGATCGCCTTGGGGAGCGCCTTCAGGAGCGCCGTCGTCAGTTCGGCGCGAAGACCCGGCACCTGCCAGTCGAAGCCATCGGGGCGCAGTCCTGCGAGCAGCGGCAGCGGGACGATGACGCTGACGCCGTCCTCGGGGCTGCCGGGTTCGAACCGGTACGCGAGCGAGAGCACCTGGTCGCCCTGGTGCCAGCGTCCCGGGAACGCGCGTTCGTCCGAGCGCGACGCGTCATCGAGCAGATCGGCCTCGGCCATGTCGAGCAGTCGCGGCGTGCGGCCGGACGCGTCGCGCCACCACGCCTCGAACGAACGCGCGTCGAAGACGTCCTGCGGCAGGCGGGTGTCGTAGAACGCGAACACGGCTTCATCGCCCACGAGGATGTCGCGGCGGCGCTCCCGCTCCTCCACCTTCTCCAGTCGGCGGCGCAGCTCGAGGTTGCGGCGCTCGAACGCGGTGAGGCGCTTGTCGAGGTGCTGGCTGTTCCAGTCCCCGTCGACGAGCGCGTGCCGGACGAACAGCTCGCGGGCGAGCGGGCGGTCGATGCGGGCGAGCTGGACGCGGCGGCGCGGGATGATCTCGACCCCGAACAGGGTGACCTTCTCTGCGGCGACGGCGGCACCGGCATCCTTCGACCAGTGCGGATCGCTGAGCTGACGGTGCGCGAGGTCGCCCGCGAGCTCCTCGGCCCAGGCCGGATCGATCGCCGCGACGGTGCGGGCGAACAGGCGCGACGTCTCGACGAGCTCGGCCGCCATGACCGCGTCGGGGGTCGCCTTGCGCAGCCCCGAGCCGGGGAAGATCGAGAACGTCGCGCCCCGGGCGCCGCGGAAGACCGGGATCGGCTTGCGCTTGGCGGCCGGTGTGGCGCCCTTCGCGCCACCGAGCGAGCGGGTGTCCAGGATGCCGATGTGCGAGAGCAGTCCGGACAGGATCGCCCGGTGCACGAGGGCGGGATCCGCCGCACCGGACGCGGCCGAGCCGGTCTTCGCGCCCATGAGCTGGCGGAGCTGACGGTGGACGTCCCCCCACTCGCGGACCCGCACGTAGTTGAGGAACTCGCTGCGGCACATCCGACGGAATGCGCTCGATCCGAGCTCCCGTTGCTGCTCCTGGAGGTGGTTCCAGAGGTTCAGCAGGGTCAGGAAGTCGCTCGTCGGGTCGGTGAACCGTGCGTGCTGCCGGTCGGCCTGCTCGCGTCCGGCGGCGTCCTCGGCGGACGGACGTTCGCGGACGTCCTGGATCGAGAGGCCCGCGACGATGGCGAGCACGTCGGGCAGCACCTCCAGACGGCGCGCCTCGATCAGCATCCGCGCGAAGCGGGGGTCGATCGGCAGCCGTGCGATCTCGCGGCCGAGGGATGTGAGACGCCGGGACGCGGTGACGGCGCGCAGCTCGGTGAGCAGGTCGAACGCCGCCTTGACGCCTCGGCTGTCGGGCTTCGTCAGGAAGGGGAACTCCTCGATGTCGCCGAACCCCAGCGCCAGCATCTGGAGGATCACGGACGCCAGCGACGTCCGGAGGATCTCCGGCTCGGTGTACTCCGGCCGCGCGAGGAAGTCCTCCTCGCCGTACAGGCGGATCGCGATGCCGTTCGAGGTGCGCCCCGCGCGCCCGGACCGCTGCTGCGCCGAGGCCTGGGAGATGGCCTCGATGGGCAGTCGCTGGATCTTGGACCGCGCGCTGTAACGCGAGATGCGCGCGGTGCCGGCGTCGATGACGTAGCGGATGCCGGGGACCGTGAGGCTCGTCTCGGCGACGTTGGTGGCGAGGATCACCCGCCGCCGCACGCCGGCGACCGCGGAACGCTCGAACACGCGGTGCTGCTCGGCGGCGGAGAGACGCCCGTACAGGGGGAGGACCTCGGTGGGACGGGCGTCCTTCGCATACATGCCGCGGATCGCATCCGCGGCGTCGCGGATCTCCGCCTCGCCGGGAAGGAAGACCAGCACGTCGCCGTCCGACTCGCGGTCGAGCTCGCGCAGCGCCGCCATCAGGGCGTCGACGTCGTCCCCGTCCGCAGCCGGGGGCGTCTTCGGACCGCGCGTGGCGACGGGAGCCGCGGAGGCGGGGGCATCCGGGACGGACGGCCGGTAGCGGATTTCGACCGGATACGTGCGGCCGGACACCTCCACGATGGGCGCCGGGGTTCCCTCGGCATCCGCGAAGTGCTTCGCGAAGCTCTCGGGATCGATCGTCGCCGAGGTGATGACGAGCTTCAGATCGGGGCGCTCGGGCAGGATGCGCGCGAGGTAGCCCAGCAGGAAGTCGATGTTCAGCGAGCGCTCGTGCGCCTCGTCGATGATGATCGTGTCGTAGCGGCGCAGCAGGCGGTCGCGGTGGATCTCGTTGAGGAGGATGCCGTCGGTGACGAGCGCGATCTGGGTGTCCTCCGACACCTGATCGGTGAAACGCACCTTGTAGCCGACGGCGCCGCCGAGCGGCACCTGCAGCTCCTCGGCGATCCGCTCCGCGATCGTCCGCGCCGCGATGCGTCGGGGTTGCGTGTGCGCGATCTTCGTGCGCCCGAGCTCGAGGCAGATCTTCGGCAGCTGCGTGGTCTTGCCCGATCCGGTCGCGCCGGCCACGATCACGACCTGATGGCCCGCGATGGCGCGCGCGATCTCCTCTCGCGCCGCGCTGACGGGCAGCTCCGGCGGATAGGAGATCACGGGGGCGACGGGAGGCATAGCCCTCCATCGTATTGCGCGTCAGTGTGCGGCCGCGCCTACGCTGGAGACATGACGATTCCCCTCCTCACCCTCAACGACGGCCACACGATTCCCCAGCTCGGCTTCGGCGTCTTCAAGGTCGATCCCGCGCAGACCGAGCGGATCGTCAGCGACGCCCTCGAAGCCGGATACCGCCACATCGACACCGCCGCCATCTACGGCAACGAGGAAGGCGTCGGACGCGCCATCGCTGCCAGCGGCATCGCGCGGGACGAGCTGTTCATCACCACGAAGCTCTGGAACGACCGGCAGGCGGGCGACGAGCCGTTCGCCGCGATCGACGAGAGTCTGCAGAAGCTGGGCCTGGACGCGGTCGACCTGTACCTCGTGCACTGGCCCGCGCCGGCCAACGGCAACTACGTGAACGCGTGGGAGAAGATGGTGCAGATCCGCGAGGCCGGGAAGGCCCGCAGCATCGGCGTCTCCAACCACCTGCCGTCGCACCTGTCGGAGATCATCGCCGCGACCGGGGTGACCCCGGCGGTCGACCAGATCGAGCTCCACCCCGCCTACCAGCAGCGCGATGTGACGTCGTTCGCCACCGAGCACGGCATCCTCATCGAGGCGTGGGGCCCGCTCGGCCAGGGCAAGTACCCCCTGTTCGACGAGGAGCCCGTCGCCGCGGCGGCCGCGGCCCACGGCAAGACGCCCGCACAGGTGGTGCTGCGCTGGCACATCCAGCAGGGCCACATCATCTTCCCGAAGTCGAACAGCCCCGAGCGCATCCGGGAGAATCTCGACCTGTTCGACTTCGCGCTGACGGCCGACGAGCAGGCCGCGATCACCGGGCTCGAGCGCGGCGGCCGTGTGTCGGCTCACCCCGACGAGGTCAACTGACCCGCGGGCCGGTTCAGTCGCTGAGTCGGCGGTAGCGTCGCAGACGCCGCAGTCCCGCGGCATCCGGACGCGCCGCCGGCCCGGCGATGA